>NZ_BKZR01000006.1:0-104771 GCF_008974225.1 Weizmannia acidilactici
ATTTAAAAATAATGCCATATGAAAGACAACTTTCAGAACATTTTAAAAGACCCCTCCAACTTTCCCCAAAAGCGCCTGTATCAATCAAAAATAGACCAAAAGCGAAAAAAGATGAGATCGAAGAAACTGTAAATGTGTACAGCGAAGAAGAAGTACTGAAACTTTTCGAAGCTGTTAAAAACCAGCCTTTTCATTGGCAAGTATTTACCACTTTAGCTGCAGGACTGAGGCACGGTGAATTATTAGGGCTTGAATGGAAGAATGTTGATTTAGAAGAAGGAACAATTTATGTCAAACAAGTAATCAGCCGCAGAATGGACGGTGCCAAAATAAAGAGGCCGAAAAGCAAAACTTCAAGACGTATTATTTCTCTGCCTGAGTCCGTAGTTGAAGAATTGAAAGTGTATAAAAAGCATTGGGATCAGGAAAAAGAAAAGATGAAGGACGGCTGGATTGAAGCAGATCATGAATGGCTTTTCTGTAATGTTGACGGTACCCACTTCTACCCCACTACTCCGACAACTTGGTAAAGAAGGTTTACAAAAAAAGCTGGAGTTCGGTATATTCGGTTGCACGATCTACGACACACATCTGCTACCCTACTAATCAACCGGGGTGTCCATGCGAAAATCATTTTGGAAAGATTGGGCCATGCCGATATCAGAATCACGATGGATACTTACGGGCATACTTTAAGAGCAGATGATAAAGCTGCAGCTGATAGGCTAGATGATTTATTTTAAAAAATAAATTGGACAACAAATGGGCAACAATAAAAAAATAAGTAAGTGTTTGAGAAAAAATAAAATCCCTAGAACCGTTGGAGCTCTAGGGATTTAAGGATGATTCCGACTGGGCTCGAACCAGCGACCTCCACCCTGTCAAGGTGGCGCTCTCCCAGCTGAGCTACGGAATCATATAAAACTGATTTGGACAATGTTTAGTATATAAGGGATGCGGTACTTTGTCAATACAATTTTTAAAAGACTTTTTTAAAAAACTGCAGGGTATTTCGGTAAAATGCATTGATTGAAAGGAACACGCCCCTTTTGCCATTAAGGCAAGGGGTTTTTGAGTGCTTTCGCGATTTTGCTTCGACTATTTTATTATCATAATCATTTGCATTTCTTTTGTCTAGACAAGTAGTCAAGAGTAAGCATATTTACAATATCTAACCGGAAAGGAGCATATCCGCCTCCACCTCATGGATACGCAGGGCGAAGGAATGTATGGACCCTGATCCGGAGAGATATAGGAGGGTGAGAGACCGTGAGTCGTGTGGAGATCTTACACACGGTTATATCCTTTTATTTACCAAACTTATCCAGTTCGGTCGTGAGGATGGGACATACCCTGTAAGAATATTCTGTATAAACTCGTTTGAAGGTGTGACAGCTATTTGGTGTAAATTAAACACCTATGAAATTTTAAGAATGAGTGAGTATTCAAGAGAAAACTTAACTTTATTGAAGGAGGGCGTGGAAAGAACCTATAAAGGCTGCGACGGTTACGCCCCCATGTTCGCTTACATCGGGCAGGAAGGCTATTGTCTGAATGTTGAGATGCGCAAAGGAAGAGTACACTGCCAAAACGGAACACCGGATTTTATCCGGAAAACCATGCAATCCGCCAAAAAGCTGACAGACAAGCCGTTACTTTTCAGGCTTGATTCCGGAAATGACAGCCGGGATAACATCGTTATTTTCCTGGAAAATGAAACAAATTTTATTATTAAACGCAATCCCCGCAAGGAAAAAGCAGAGGACTGGCTTGAAATCGCCCAAAAACACGGCATGTGCTGCGAAGAACAGGAAGGAAAGAAAGTCTACCTTGGACATCCCACAACTATTGAAGTGAACGGCCGGCAGCGAACCATCCGGAAAGTTTTCAAAGTGATCGAAAGAACCATCAGTAGAGATGGCCAGATTTTTTTGATCCCTGCATATGAATTTGAAACTTACTGGACGACCTTGAATGTCCCGTCCAATGTCATCATTTCGCTCTATCACGATCACGGCACATGCGAACAGTTCCACAGTGAGATCAAATCAGAGCTGGATCTTGAGCGCCTGCCATCCGGAAAGTATGAAACCAACGGCCTGATTCTTCATTTCGGCGTGTTCGCGTATAATCTGTTTCGCATGATCGTCCAGGAAAGCTTGAAAGAACAGGATGCCCCTCTTAAAAAGAAAGCCGCGAGGAGGAGAATCCGGACAGTCATTCAATGATCACGATGGCATCAAAGCTGGTTCATCAGGGGCACCAGTGGAAACTGAAAGTCAGCGTGACCAACAAATGGCGTCCAACCTTTGAAAGCTACTATGCCTTTTTCTAATACCGCCATAAAATCCATAGTTAACAGGGAAACTTGCAAAAATTAGAAACGGCAAGTTTTTTTGGCATGCCTAAAAATTGACCTTTAAAAGCGCTTTTAAAATACACCAAAGCAGCAAAATACAATTTCACAAAACATCAGTTACTTTTCGGAATTCAGCCTGAAAAATCTACCTACTAACACCGTTGATTAGGTTTTCGTCACGGATTCAGGTACTATTATACAAGACTTGGGGAGGTACTTCCTTTTTTATGTTTTGAATACCTTGGGACACAAGGACTTGGAATTTTGAAATTTACTCATACATAAAAATCTTTTTTTATTCATAAAATAATGAGTCTGTCCCATCACATTACCTTACATGAAAAAAGGGTGCCCCCACGTCAATCTACCGACTTTGGGACAGCCCCTTTTTTTCGTATACTTTCCTACTAATGATTTACTCTTCCAGCCCGTTTATCGTTTTTGCCAGTTCAATGAAAAAGTTTAAGGACTCGGGATTTGCCATTGATCCTTGGTTGACCACTTTTTCAACCGGGAACCCGAGTAAAATTTTGCGGATCGGGACTTCCAATTTCTTTCCGCTCAATGTTTTTGGGATTTGTTCGACTTCATAAATTTCGTCAGGGACAAACCGTGGCGAGACCTTACCCCTTATTTCAGCTTTGATTTTGTCTTTTAGTTCAGCGTCCATATGCCGGCCGGGTCTTAGAACGACAAAAAGCGGCATGAATGATTTTCTTCCGAGATGTTCCAAGTCAATGACCAGACTCTCCACGATCTCATCAATGCCTTCCACTGCGCGGTAAATTTCACTCGTCCCCATACGTACACCCTGCCGGTTGATCGTGGAGTCTGAACGGCCATAAATGACACAGCTGCCCTTCTCGTCGATTTTTATCCAATCCCCATGCCTCCACACGCCCGGATACACATCAAAATAACTTTCGAGATACCGTTTGTACTTTTCATCCCCCCAAAAGTAAAGGGGCATGGATGGCATCGGATCGGTAATCACCAATTCTCCAACCTCATTGACAAGCGGGTTACCCTCATCGTCAAATGCTTGAATGTGTGCGCCTAAACCACGTGTTTGGATTTCCCCCGCATAGACCGGCAGCACAGGCGAGCCGCCGACAAACGCCGTACACACATCCGTACCGCCGCTCGTGGAAACAACCCATAAATCTTCTTTCACATTTTCATATGCCCATACAAATCCTTCTGCCGGCAGGGGCGAACCGGTTGACAAAATGGCTTTTAGCCTAGAAAAGTTATGATTTTCATTCGGCTTAACGCCCGATTTCATGCATACATTTATGAAACCGGCACTGGTGCCAAAATGCGTAACCCCCGCGTCTTCCGCCAGATCCCACAATGTATCGATTCCCGGATGTGCCGGGCTACCATCATAAAGGACAATCGTGCAGCCCGCCAAAAGGTTGCCAATAAGAAGGTTCCACATCATCCACCCTGTTGTCGTGAACCAAAAATAAATATCCTCCGGTTCCACTCCCTGCTCCACTTTTAAAATTTTCAGGTGTTCCATGAGGATGCCGCCCTGCCCCTGCACAATCGGCTTTGGCAATCCTGTCGTACCAGAAGAAAATAAAATCCACAGCGGATGGTCAAACGGCACATATTCGTATTCCATTTCGGCCTTCCCCTCTAAGAGGTCATTCCAAGAAATGGTCCTATCGTCCGTTTCCACATTACCGAAAATATAAGGCAACACAATCGTTTTCTTCAAAGTGGGTAAAGCCGCCTGGAGTTCTGCAATATTCTTTCGTTTATCATAAATTTTACCGTTATAGGAATAGCCGTCAACGGAAAATAAAACGACGGGTTCGATTTGTTTGAACCGTTCGATGACACTATCATTTCCAAAATCCGGGGAACACGACGACCAAATAGCCCCGATGCTTGCACACGCCAAAAACGCCATCACTGTTTCAGGAATGTTCGGCATATAGGCGACGACCCGCTCCCCTTTTTGGACGCCACATTTTTTTAAAAACAATGCCACCTTCGCCGTTTTTTCCTGAAGCTCCTTCCAACTGACTTCTTTTTTGGGCACCGTTTCCGATTTGAAAATGATTGCGGACTGATTTTCTCTGCTGTTGCGAAAAACATGTTCGGCATAATTCAGTGTGGAACCGGCAAACCATTTGGCCCCCGGCATTGTTCTAGAGTTTAGGACTTGTTGGTAAGGTGTGTGGGAGATGATGTTGCAATATTTCCAAATACTTTCCCAAAACAGTTCAAGTTCATCCACCGACCATTTCCAAAGTTCCTGGTGGATTTCAAAATTTAAACCATATTCTTGTTGCAGCCATTTTCTAAATCGGCTGATACCGGCATGTTTAATCCGCTCCTGGGACGGTTTCCACAATAACACCCCTTCTGTAACCGCTTTTATTTCAATCCCCCCCTCTTATACCGAACGAAACCCTGTAGCGTAAATCACTCCGGTTACTCTTTCCATCCAGCGTCCAGAATGTTGTTGTATAAGGTTTTGAACGATTGAATTGTCATCATAAAGAGACATGAATAGGTGTAAGCGTTATCGTTTTTGATATTTTATCACAATCATAAATATTTCGTCAATAGTTATTTGGATGGACCTTTTATCTCTAGGATTATAGTAATCCTACCAAATAGACGGATTTAGTTTTTCGTATAAACCGTCCTGCATTGCATATGCTACTGCTTGTACAGGAGGTGAACAGAATGCCGAATCAACAAAAAATAATCAGCAAAACGGCCAAAACATTGCGGAAAGTATTAAAAATACGGCGAGTGCTGCTTTCCATGCCGTCCATAAAGGGCTGGAAACTACTGAAGATGTAGCGATGAATGCGGTTGATGCAACGTAAATGCTGTCAGCAATGCAGCAGACAGAATGAAAAACAACAATAATCAGCAATAAAAGCACCATGTTATTTGGCGTTTTTTTAAATTTTATAAAAACAAGAGGCTTGGTTTTGTGTGGACTGTATTTTGGAAATCTCTTGTTCTGGCAGTTGCGGGCACCATTATACTGAGATTGGGTGGAAGGAAATCGATTCGCAAATGACTGTCCCGCAGCTGGCTGTTTTGATTTCGATTGGTACGATTATCGGATTGGAAGTATCAGGTAAAGGGCTTGCGGCATCCATATTGGCAGCCGGCACTTTTGTCGGCTTCTTGGCGGTAATAGAATGGATCACATTGAAATGGAATGCTGCGGAAACCGTGATCCGGTGCAAATCCGTGCCTGTCATTGCAAATGGGATAAACCAGGCCGAAGCTGCGTTTAACCGTGGATGAAATGGCAAAAAGATTGTGGATGGCCGGAATTTCACGCATCGAGGATATCCAGACCGGAACCATTGAGGAAAATGGGGAATTGAGGTATGAATTGAAACGCCACGCCCGCTCGTGACAATCGGCGACCTGGAAAAACTTTTACAAAACCAGCGCTTTGTTCAACATGATCAAAACGGAAATATCTTTGCGGAAGTGACAAAAGGAACAGAGGAGCAGAGGACTGAGTATTTGCAATAATTGTTAACATCGCACAGATCCGTGGGCTGCGCATAAAAAGAGAAATTTCAGAAAGGACAACGTCTTTTCTTTCTGCTGTTTCTGTTCCTTCGCTGATATTTGGACATTACCGCTGATTTCTCTGGAAAGTCCGCTGAATTTTCCCGCTGATTTACAAAACCGGAAAGAGCGCTCAGTCGTGGACCCACAAAAAAGAACGAATTTGTTGCATGATTAATAAAAGGCTGGGGCGTTCCCCTCAGCCTTCTTCCGTTACATTCTGCTTTCGACTTCCTTTACGACCTCGTCAGCAGACATGCCTTTTGCATCAATAATCGAAGCACGAGTCATCGTGTCGTGGATCCCCATGGCGTTCATCTCGCTGCCGGTTACGACACAACAGTCACAGCCTTGAACGTCCGACTCGCCTTTAATCGTTTTGACATCATACCCTTTTTCGCGCAAGGCTTCCTGCACATTTGTTAAAGATTCTTCTACACCAATTACTGCCATTTTTAACACCTCCTCATGTTTATCATGCCCATTTATTTAGAAATTACATGACTTTTTCTTTTCATCTGCTGGTTTAATAACCAGTAAGGATGATCCAGATGCCCTCCACCCAATTTGGAAGTCAAAGGATCCCTTATACCCTCACATGAGCAGCTGTCGCAAAACCTTGTGTCGGTCAACATGGGATGGGGGCGCAGTAATCACCCCTGAAGACGCTGATCTTGAAAAAATTGAGTCCGTTCGTTACGACAGCTATGATGCCAAATATGAAACGCTGAAATATAACTGGACCGAATGAATGCGTTGACTGCCCGCTGGCAAATGAAGGTATCTGCAAGAAAGTGTACAAAGTAAAGATCACAGCAGACCTTCGAAAATATAACAGCACCGGCCCAATGGTCAAAGGCATGGAAAACGATTTTCAAACGCCGTAGAACGAGTTAGTACATATTAAAGAGGAGTACTTCAATCTCAACAGTTTTCAATATGGTTTTCGCGTTTGTCCTTCTGCAATTTGGAGGCCAACGCGTTTGAGGAGAACCCCCCCCCCCCCCCGCGTAGCATAAAAGAATTTTTATCATTTTCTTTGTTTTCATGATTTAAGCTTGCAATCTATTAAAATTCTTTCAATAGATTCCCAAACGGCAAGGGAAGGGTT
Source organism: Weizmannia acidilactici (assembly GCF_008974225.1). NCBI lineage: Bacteria > Bacillati > Bacillota > Bacilli > Caryophanales > Bacillaceae > Heyndrickxia > Weizmannia acidilactici. The sequence continues at coordinate 7,032 of NZ_BKZR01000006.1, forward strand.
ATCTTCAAAATACTCAAATCCTTTATATTTCACCAGTTTGAGCTGATTTTCATGATTTCTATTCATAATCCATTTAGAACGGTCAATTGCATTTTTTACATCCGCTAAATCTATTTGTGCCAGTATTCTCCTGAAATTTCCTTCTTCTTTATATTCATCCAAATCAGTAAAAGATTCACCATAAGCTCTATTAATAGGCTGGAGATACTGGCTTCTGTGGGTAAAGGATGTGTTACAGTCTATTTTGTGTAAGACGATCTACAGTTCGAAAGTAAAATTGCTGTACCCGGCATGATATTTTATTTGTTTTCCCACAGAAGCCTTCTTTAGCAAGTCAAGTGTAATTTGAAACTGCTTAGCATGTGCTTTACTTACAATCAAAGAAATGCGTAATTTCGGTTCTGCTGATGACATTTAAAGATTTCACCCGTTTTAAAGGGGTTCGCTCAACTTTACAATCAAGGGTTACCGTATGTTGCGGCTGAAGCTTCATGATTTATTAGCTTTTCCAGCCATTTTAAATACCATCAGTTTCTCCTTCTACGGTAAAATAGTATTTTTTATTGATCTTCTTGGCGGCCATCCTCTAACCCTCTTTCTCCATTAACCAATTCTTCGAAAATAGGGGTAAAATCGATATCTTTAATGGCGCCGTACTGGCTGATAAAGTAATTTTTCATATAATCTTCATTTTTCCGCACTCCATTTTTTCCCGCTGTGCCAAAGTCGGAAAGTGCATAATGGGTGCTGTTATACGTTTCCTCATCCCGTTCTACAAACTTAATTTCATCTCGGCGAAATAAATTCGAATTTAAAAATATCGGATTATGGGTATTGAAGATGAGCTGTGCATTTTTTTAATATCATCATTATGAAATACATTTACAATGCTCATTAACGCCTTTGGATGGATGGAAGCATCAAATTCATCGACAACAACCGAAAAAAATGTGGGAAGCCTTTCTTCATTGCTTAAATTCGGTATTAATTCCAATTTGGCGGCCGCAACATTTGCTCCGTAGTTTTGGTCGCTGTTTCAGATATTTCCGCGTAAAACAATCGCTTTAAATACTTCCATTGCACCAATAAGATTCGTTTTTCCGGAGGCATTCGGTCCGTAAATCACCGCACTGGATAACCCTTTATAAACTTTTAAACCAATTTTTTCCTTTAAAATACTGTAATCCAGCCCTTTCTGTTTTGGTGCAGGGACCATCGTAAAGACCAATTCATCTAAAAATGATTTATAGTTTTTTATTTTAAATTCAAGGAGCATTTCCTAATCTCCTTTTTGCAGTTTTTCTGCAAATCTAAATATATGCATCAGTCTGGCCAAAAGTCAATTCATTCATACAATTTTGCGTATTTTTCTCAAAATAAAAAATCATGGAACCGTTAGATCCCGTACTTTTCATTTTAATTTTTAATCTCAAAACTGCTCTCGCCGGTCTCGATAAAAGAAACGAGCGATCTGAGGGCTAGTTCAACCATGTCGCTGACTGCCTGGTCGGTGTAAAAAGCGGTGTGCGGGGTAACGATGACATTCGGGAACGATCTTAATACCGCAAGTTGCCTGTGACCCAAAATATCCGTGCGGCGGTCGTAATGGAAGATGTCTTCTTCCCCTTCAAGCACATCGATCCCGGCTGCGCCAATTTTACCCGACTCAATCCCCGCAATTAGCGCCTCCGTATCCACGACAGCCCCGCGTGCACAGTTGATCAGGCAGGCGCCGTCTTTCATTTTCGCAATTGTTTTACGGTTAATCATATGGTATGTACTTTCAAACAGCGGCGTGTGCAGTGTGATCACATCGCTTTCCGCCAGCAGCTCATCAAATGTTACATATTCGAGAAGACCGCGCAGCTCGTCCCTCTCCACTATATCGTAAGCAATCACCCTGCAGCCGAATCCGGACAGATTTTTTGCCACAATGCTGCCGATCCGTCCGGCACCGATAATCCCAACCGTCAAGTTGCGCATTTCCCTCCCCTGGATGCCTTCCAAAGAAAAATCCTGCGCATTCGTACGGTAGAAAATTTGTTTTGCTTTCCGGATGCACATAAGGATGAGCATTGTTGCAAAATCGGCGACGCAATATGGCGAATAGGTCACATTGGAAAAGCGGATGCCATATGCTTTTGCCGCTTCCCGATCGATATTGTTATAGCCTGCTGTTCTGAGGCCGATATACTTTACGCCGGCTTCACTTAATGCTTTAAAAGTGTCTTGGCCGACAGGGTAGTTTCCGAGGATCGTCACCCCTTCTGCCCCTTTTGCTTCCGCTGCGGTTTCGGGAGTTAATACGCCATCTACATACTTGATGTCCAGCCCAAGCTCATCCGCAAATTTTTGAAATAACGGCATTTCATCCGGCCGTGGTTCATAAACAACAACTTTTTTCATTTTCCAGCTTCCTTTCATGTAATGCTTTTATTATTTTCATTGTAACAAAGAAAAATTGAGAAATTAATTTTTTTTGTTTTGCTCAATATTTTGTTCTTAATTGAATACTCAAAATTTAATGTTTATAACTTCATTATGCGTTATGTTATAATGAAATCAATGTGAAAAAAACTTTTGATGTAAAGGCTATCATTTTATGGGATGAGAAATCGAATGCTGAAGAAAAAGATTTTGACCATTTTGCAGTGCTCACATTGGCAGTGGCGGTCCTATCCCCATCCGCGTTTGAGGCAGGGAAACACTGCAAGGGCAGCCATCATGGGCATGGCAAACACCCCAAACAGTCTCTCGTTGCGCTCAGGGATTCGATCACTTTCGGTTACAATTTGGGCTTAAATAACAACCAGCCGCCCCAACATGCATTACCATATTTTATCGGAAAAGAAATGCATCTTTCTGTAACCAATTCGGTTGTTTCGGGCTGAACAACTTCGCAACTGTTGTCCGCTTTGAAAAATGAAAAAATTTTTCAACCTCTTGTCTATGGGAACCCCTTTTTTAATGCAAGGCATGTTATTGGACATTGTTAATTATTGCGATATTCGCTTCGCGGGCCCCAGCTCGGGTATGTCTGCCTGAGTGGTCTGTAAATATCGAATTCGGGTTGGTTGCCAAGCCACAACTTTCTGAAGCAGGCGAAAAAGAACCGCCTGCTTCAGAAAGAAAGCCGGAAATGGAGAAAAACCGTCGGGAAAAATTATACCGGTGGGTTTTCTTGTTTAAAAAGGGCTTTTAAGACAGCCCCTCTTTTCAGTTAAACTGTCTTTCGAGTGAAAAATTACATTCCTGTAAAACGGGGCTCCCTTTTTTCAAGAAAGGCCTGTGTTCCTTCGTTTTTATCTTTAGAACCAAATATTACAGCCTGTGCCATTTTTTCAAACAAGAGTGCTGTTTCCATATCAGCGTCAAATCCATAGTGAATAACATGTTTTGCCAATCTGACAGCTAATGGCCCTTTGGATAATATCTTTTCTGCTTTAGCCTTGACGAACTGCCACAATGCATCCATAGGCACAGCTTTGGAAACTAAGCCGATCGCTTCTGCTTCCTTCGCGGTTAAAAATTCTCCCGTCAGAATCAAATCCATCGCTCTTCCTTTTCCTATAATCCGTGCTAATCGCTGGGTCCCCCCGGCTCCGGGAATAATTGATAAATTGAGTTCCGGCAGCCCGAATTTTGCATGATCAGCTGCAATGCGGATATCACAGGCAAGCGCCAGTTCACACCCGCCCCCTAACGCATAACCATTAACAGCAGCAATTGTTGCTTTTCTGCAGTTTTCAATTCTGCGGAAGACACCTGACATTCCCGGTAAAAGGGCGTCTAAAGGCGTCTTATTTCTTAGCTGCCGAATATCGGCTCCGGCAGCAAATGATTTTTCTCCCTCCCCCGTAATCACAATAACCCCGGTTTCATCATCATTTTCCAAATGGTCAAAGGCAAGGCTAATTTCATTTAAAGTTTGTGCATCAAGGGCATTTCTAACTTCAGGACGATTGATCTTAATGACTGCAATTTTTTGTTCTTGCTCTATTAATATATTTTGATAATTCATTGTAAACCATCCTTTTTCAATCTCTAAGTATAGTGAACTGGATTAATATGACAATGATATAAATAATATTAGAAAAAATATATACGTAAATTATATATATTGTTTTTTCAATTGTGCGGCAATTATATTTTTTTGAATTTCGGACGTTCCTTCATATATTTTTGTTATTCTCGCATCCCGATAAAAACGCTCGATTGGATAATCGGAAATATAACCAATGCCACCATGGATTTGCAGTGCTTTGTCTGCCACGCGGTTATAAACTTCGGAGCCGAGCAATTTTACCATTGCTGCTTCCTTAATCACCTTCATTTTTTGATCAACCATCCATGCGACACGGTATGTCATGCTTCTTAATGCTTCAATATCGAGGGCCATTTCCGCTAAATAATGCTGGATAATCTGCTGCTCAAAAATCGGTTTGCCGAACTGGATTCTCGTATTTGCGTGTTGGATGGACATCTCTAAAAGCTTTTCACAGGAACCTAAATTGCGTGCCGCAAGCCCCGCCCGGCCATTCGCAAGTATTTTTAAAGCGTTTACATATCCTTCACCTTCCCGTCCAAGTACATTTTCTGCCGGCACTTCGCAATCTTCAAAGAAAATTTCCGCGGAATGGGATCCATGAAGCCCCATTTTCTTTTCTCTTTTACCTATCACGAAGCCCGGAAAATCTTTTTCTACAATAAATGAAGTAATGCCTTTTGCCCTTTTAGACGGGTCTGTCACTGCCATCACCGTGAAAACACTTGCGATTGGCGCATTGGTGATATAATGTTTGCTGCCATTTAAAATATATTTATCCCCTTTTTTTACGGCTGTTGTTTTCAGGTTTGAAGCATGCGAGCCTGCTTCAGGTTCTGTTAAGGCAAAGGCACCGATCATTTCACCTCTCGCCATCGGAGGCAAATATTTTTTCTTTTGTGCCTCATTCCCCACCTCTACAATTCCAACCGACCCAATCCCGGTGTGGGCACCGATCACAGTAGTATAACCATTATGGGTTCTTCCCAATTCCTCATAAATGGCACACTTGCCAACCATTCCGATCCCTGCTCCGCCGTATTCTTCAGGTATACTCAGACCAAATAAACCCATTTCTTTGGACATGTCCATGATTTTTTTAGGAATTTCATCTTGCTCTTCAATTTCTGCGGTAAGGGGTTCAACTTCACAATCAACAAATTCCCGAATACTCTGCCTCAATAGTTGGATATCCTCAGGTAATTGAAAATCCACATTATCCACTTTCCTTTCTCATTTAATGTATAAGCCCTGTTATCGGAAACAGCCGCTCATCACAAAATTCGCTTTCGCGGGCGTTCCACAAGCTTTTACCGACATGATTTCTGCAAATTTATGCGTATATAAAATTTCATCAGAATAAACAGTTAATTTTTACAGAGCAAAAGCTTAGCCAAAGCAGGTCATTGCGCCTCATTACTTCCTAATTTATTGACATCGCTGTAATCGTAAAAACCTCTGCCTGATTTTCTTCCTAAACGACCGGCTTTTACATATTTTACAAGAATAGGAGAAGGCCGGTACTTTTCACCTAAATGACGATACAAATATTCCATATTTCGCAAACGGGTGTCCAGACCTACAAGATCTGCTAATTCAAGGGGACCCATCGGATGATTTAGACCGTACTTTATAGCTTTGTCGATATCTTCAATTGAAGCTACACCTTCCATGAGCATATTCATGGCTTCATTTCCAATCAGACAGTTCATCCGGCTTGTAACAAAACCTGGAAATTCATTGACCTCAACCGGCACTTTCCCCATTTTTTCAGCGGCTTGTTTTACGATTTCAATCGTCTCCCCAGATGTATCCAATCCCCGAATGATTTCAATGAGTTTCATCTGATGAACCGGGTTAAAGAAATGCATCGCTATGCACTGATCAGGCCTGGTCGTGGAAGCGGCGATTTCTGTCGGGCTCATTGTAGATGTATTCGTAGCAAGTACGGCATGCGCCGGGGCGTACTTGTCTAATTGCTTAAATACTTCGATCTTCAGCTCTATAATTTCCGGTACGGCTTCGATGACTAGGTCTGCTTTGCTTACTGCTTTTTGCAATTCCGTAGTATAATACAGATTTTTCTTAGCCCAAATTTCCTGATGCTGTTGCACATATCCATTTTCCCTGCTCTTACCAAGAAGAGCTTCAATATATTCTCTTGCAATTTCAACAGCTTCTGTTGATATATCCTGCAAAGTTACTTCAAATCCTGATATGGCAGCGGTATAGGCAATCCCCCGCCCCATTGTGCCGCCGCCAATCACAGCAATACGATTGACCATTATTATATAATCCCTCTTTTTTTATAATTTTCAATATCTTCATTACTGTATCCAAGTTGAATTAGCACTTCTTCTGTGTTTTCACCTAACAAAGGAGGTGCTTTTCGGACTGACCCCGGTGTATCTGATAATTTGATTGGAATTCCAAGCATTTTCATCATGCCGATAGTAGGATGCTCTACTTCCTGGATCATCTCCCGATATTTTATCTGTGGATGGGCCAGTACTTGAGCAAGGTTATGAATGTGGCCGCTGGGCACACCTGCCTGGTTCAGACATTCGATAATTTCCAATGAACTTTTTGTTTTCGTATATGCCGTGAGTATCTCTACAAGTTCTTCGCGATTCGCCACTCGATTTTCATTCACTGCATATTTGGGATGATTCTTTAAATTTTGAAGACCAAGGGCGTCGCACATTTTTCTCCACAGCCAATCATTTGGTACTGCAATAATTACATAGCCGTCCTTTGCCTCAAATGCTTGATAAGGAACGAGATTGGGATGGGCAGAGCCTAATCTCCCCGGGATTTTTCCTGTAGCTAAAACACTTTGTCCTAAATAACTTGAAAGCGAAACAATTGTATCCAGCAAAGAGGCTTCTACATATTGACCTTTTCCAGTCTTTTCTCTAACCAACAATGCTAAAACAACTCCAAAAGATGCATAAAGCCCTGTAGCCAAATCAACAATTGAAAAACCAACTTTAACCGGAGCGCCATCAGCCTCTCCAGTTACGCTCATTAATCCTCCGAATCCCTGCATAAGCAAATCATACGCAGGCTCATCCTTCAATGGGCCCGTTCTTCCAAATCCACTGACTGCGCAATACACTAGCCGAGGGTTTATTTCTTTCAGTACGTCATACCCTAAGCCGAATTTTTCCATCGTACCATTTCTAAAATTTTCAATGAGTACATCTGCATTCTTCACGAGCTTCTTTACAATATGTTGACCTTCTTTCGTCTTTAAGTTTAATGTCATACCTTTTTTGTTTTTATTCAAACTCATAAAGTAACAAGATTCTCCTTTAATATCAGGAGGAACATAACTGCGAGTCTCATCTCCAATCTCCGGCTGTTCAATCTTTATAACATCTGCCCCCATATCAGCCAATTGCATACTGCAAAAAGGGCCTGCCAATGTTCTCGAAAGTTCCACAACTTTTATCCCTTCTAATGGTCCAGACATTCAAAAGCCCCCTCAATTTGCATTGTTTACATAGATAATTTCTTATAAATAGAATCATTATCCGTATTTGGTGATTATTTCTATTAAATTCCAGAATTTAGCTGACCTTGCTCTGAATCTTGGGGAGCCTTTTTTTCAAAAGGTTCGTACATTTTTTCACGAATAAAAAGTGCTGGAATTATACCGCACAATGCATAAGCAATACCAAGGGATGCCAGCCCTAAGCCAATAGATTGTTGCGTCGCAATCATGCCAATGACAACAGGAGCAAACGCAGCCCCCGCTCTACCTATATTATAAGCCCCACCCACTGCCGTACCTCGTACATGCGTTGGAAAACTTTCACTCATGTATGTGGCATTCACTGCATAAGGCATGCCGTAGAGAAACCCAAATACAGTAAGCAACACAACAATATTTCCCGGGCTTTGGAAATGGATAATTAACGGAAGTGCTATCGCAGTACTTAGTCCACCAATGACAAACATGGTCCGGCGCCCAAATATGTCTGCTAATCTGCCAGTCAAAATTTTTCCTAAAATCATAGCTGTATACGTTCCAACCAAGTATCCTGTCATGTTTTTAAAATCATATCCTACTTCATTTACCAAATAAGTTGGCAACCAACTGTTAACTCCGTAATAACCAAATTGCAAGAAAAGAGCTGTTACTGTCCATAATAAAAAGTTTAGTCTTAATTTTGGCTTACTTAACACTTGAATCCATTCATTCTTCTTAACTTCTGATCTCTCTCTTACAATTTCTTTCCAGCCCTCAGGTTCTGGAATCACAAATCTTGTATAAATAGCGATTAACACTGGAACTAATGCTATGAGAAAAAGAGGTCGCCAACCAAATTCAGGTAAAATCGCACCTGATAACAGTGTAGCGACAAGATATCCTACCGACCATCCAGCTTGTACCGTTCCCAACACCGTTGTCCTCTTATTTGATGGAATATATTCTGCCATAAGCATGTTTACAACTACATATTCTGCACCTAATCCAAGAGAGGAAATAAAGCGAATTACTATAAATTGTTCATAGCTGCCAGCAAGAACAAGCAGTGCGGTACCCACCGAAAATAATATAATCGTCCAGGATATCGTACGTACACGGCCAAAACGATCCGCCATCCACCCTCCGATCATGCCGCCAATCGCCATACCGGCTAACGACGAAGTTCCCAAAGTTCCCGCTTGCACCTCAGACATATTAAACTCTTTCATTAATTGCGGAAGGCTTAATGAAAGCATTTGTAAATCCATAGCGTCTACCATTAATCCAAGAAATGATGTGATAAACACTATTATCCATAATTTCGATTTTGAGCGTTTTTCCATAAGTCAGCCTCCTTTATATCTGCATATTTTCTACAATCGTTGCAATACCTTGCCCACCTGCAATACAGAGGGTAACCAATCCATACTTTTCACCTCTTCTTTCCATTTCATATATTAGTTTCGTCATTAAAATAGCCCCTGTTGCGCCTAAAGGATGCCCTAGTGCAATGGCCCCTCCATTGACATTGACCCGTTCCATATCCAAATTGAGTTCTTTAATCACAGATAAAGCCTGGGCTGCGAACGCTTCATTTAATTCAATCAACCCTATTTCATCTAAAGAGAGCCCTGCGGAAAATAGCGCCTTCTTAACAGCCGGAACCGGTCCAATCCCCATGATTTCCGGTGAGACTCCTGAAACAGAATGTGCTACAATCCTCGCTTTAGGTTTGAATCCCTGCTGTCGCGCTGCATCCTCCGACATTAACAAAACGGCTGACGCTCCATCATTTCTCCCGCTGCTATTTCCTGCAGTAACTGTTCCGTTTTCTTTAAATATTGGTTTTAAATTGCCCAGTTTTTCCAAATTTGTTTCTCTCGGATGTTCATCTACTTGAAAGATCTTTACTTCCTTCCGATCTTTGATTTCATAGGGGACTATTTCCTTTTGAAATCGTCCGCTGCGTATTGCCTGTAGTGCTAGTTTTTGACTGCGCAACGCAAATTCATCCTGCTCTTTTCTTGTAATCCCGTACTTTTCAGCTAAAATCTCGGCAGTGTATCCCATCGTCAGGTTTCCATAGATGTCAATTGGTTGTGACCGTGGCTGGCTTTCTGTATTAGGATCAATGATCTCACTATTTCCTGATCCCAATCCGTATCGTACGTTTCGAATATAAAATGGTGCAGTACTCATAGACTCTGCACCGCCGGCAATAATTACATCAGATAACCCGCACATAATTTGCAAAGCCGCATTATTGATAGCCTGGAGTCCTGATCCGCATTGCCTATGTACTGTATATCCTGGAACCTCCACCGGAAATCCCGCGCGCAATAGAGACAATCTTGCAAGGTTGGGCGTATCTGCACTTTGTTTCGCCTGCCCGAATATCACCTCGTCCACTTTTTTCTTTTCTAAACCTGTTCGGGATGTGACTTCTCTGATGACTTCCGCTGCAAGAAAATCTGCTTCCTCATTTTTTAAACTGCCTCCCATTCTTCCTACTGCTGTTCTCACAGCATCCACAATAACAACACTTCTCAACTTTCACCCTCCTAAAAGAAAAGGCTTTCATTTTGTAAGGTAATAATATTTCCGTCAAATACAGATTGAGTAGAATTCAAGATATTCCATATATGGAACTATGTACCTTACACGGAACGATTATACAATGAACAAATTCTATTGTCAACGAAAATTTTGTAAATTCAGCATTATAAATATTAAGGCAATATAAACTCAATAATATGAGTTGACAAATCACAAAGTGAAATTCTAAAATGAACGAAAGCTAAAGTGCCTACTGATAAAGGAGAAACGCTTAATGGAAAATTATAAGTCTGAAGTTCCTGCTCTTGAAACAGCCATTAAAATTCTGGAATATTTAAGCCGCTACACAACAAAGGAACGTACTTTGTCCCAAATCTCTAAGAATTTAGATATAAATAAAAGTACTTGCCATAGAATTTTAAAGGTACTGCATCACTTTCGTTATGTTTCGTATGATGAAGAATCCAAACAATATCATCTCGGATCGAATCTAATTGTTCTGGGTGCCAGGGCTTCAGAATTTATTAATTACCTTAGGCTTGCCAGGCCTTATCTTAAGTGGGTGAATGAACAAACCCGGCTAACGAGTGTATTGCTTGAACCTGTATCTGATAACCGTTTAATGTACATAGCCAAAGAAGAGGCTGATCTCCCTGATAATCCATTTCAGGTGACTGTTAAATTAGGACAGCAATTCCCTTTAACCAGTGCTTCTTTTGGCAAATGCTACTTAGCTTTTACTCAAAAAGAAAAAATGAAAAAAATAGTCCAAAAAGTAAGCTTTAAACAATTTACTGATCAATCTATTACAGATGTGAAAACTTTTGTAGAATCTTTAAATGAGGTAAGGAAAAAGGGGTATGCAGTAAGCTATGGGGAACACACACGTGATGTTTTTGGTGTCGCTGCACCGATATTCGGCCCTCACGGCGACGTAACAATGGTAATTGCTTGTATCGGGTTTGCTTCAATGGTCAGTGAAGAACATATTTCTTTCTGCGGGGAGAAATTAAAAGAAGCGTCAGAAAAAATAACAGAAGCAATCGGCGGGAGAAAACCCTGCCTTTGATCAATTGTAAAGTTTCTTTTCATCATGTCTATTTGCAAACTGTCTTTCATTTGCTTGATGAAGGGTTGTTCCAATTGGAAAATCAAGCTTTTTAGTCCTTCATTCAGTTTAAAGACATTTTTTCGATTTAAACATAAGGGGTTGTCCTAAAAGTCAGTAAACTGACCTAGGGGCACCCCCTTTTTTAAATGCAAGGTTGTGTTATTGAACATTGTTGATAATCGCGAAATGCGTGTTGCTCAGCATACGTCGCGGACCTCCCTGCTCAGGTGCGTCTGCTTTCGGGGGCCGGGCCAAGGTAAGCATCGCATTCGGGCTGGTTACCAAGCCCATCACTTTCTGAAGCAAGCGGAAAAGAACCGCCTGCTTCAGAAAGAAAATCCGGAAATGGCGAAAACCCGTTGGGAAAAATATTTTATTTCGGCGGGTTTTCTTGTTTAAAAAAGGCTTTTACAACAGCCCCCACCCCTTTTTATACCAATTCCGGCATTTTTTCCAAATACGGGCAGAATGAAGGGCAAGTTTCACAATATTTAGAAGCAATATGTCATTCATACGCTTGCTATGAAAGGTAATTCAAAACAATTTATGAATTCATTACTTCATCCGTCAGTCGGATAAATTCTTCAGCGTCTTTTGCCATGATTTCAATCCCGGCTGCCCAAAAGTCCGGTTTTGTCAGGTCTACGCCAAGGTGCTTCATGGCTAAATCTTCTACTTTCATCCGTCCGGTATCGCGGAGCAAGGCGATGTATTTGTCTTCAAAGTTGTCCGGGTTCTTTAAGTATTCGGCGTAAATACCAAGGCTGAACAAATAACCGAACGTGTAAGGGAAGTTGTAGAACGGCACGTCGTCAATAAAGAAGTGGAGTTTGCTGCACCAGAAATGCGGATGGTAGCCGGACAAAGAGTCGCAGTACGCTTCTTTTTGCGCGTTCACCATCAGTTCATTCAGCCTTTGCTTAGATACAACGCCTTTCGTACGCTCTTCATAGAAGCTTTTTTCGAACAGGAAGCGCGCATGGATGTTTAAAAACATCGCGGTGGCATTTTCCAGTTTCGCATTTAATAGCGAAATTTTTTCTTCCTTCGATTTTGCGTTCGCGACCGTTGCATTGCCGATGATCGTTTCCGCAAAAGTGCTCGCCGTTTCAGCAACATTCATGGCATACTCGCGGTTTAATTGCGGCAAATCGCGCATCACATGGCTGTGGAAAGCATGGCCGAGCTCATGCGCCAAAGTGCTCGCATCGTTTATGGAGCCGGTGAAAGTCATAAAAATCCGCGATTCCTCAAACTCCGGCAAATTCGTGCAGTAGCCGCCCGGGCGCTTATTCGGCCGGTCTTCCGCCTCCACCCAGCGGTTTTCCAGCGCATGTTTGGCAAACGATGCTAATTTCGGGCCGAAAGAAGCGAAATTTTCAATGACAAAATCGCACGCTTCGTCATATGTAAAGCGGGTCGGTTTCATATCCCCGAGTGCAACCGGTGCATCAACATCCTGCCAGCCCAATTTTTCCATACCGAAAATTTTGGCTTTTTGGTTTAAAAAATTGATAAACGGCTGCTTGTTTTCGGCAACTGCTTTCCACATCGCATCAAGCGTTTCTTTCGACATGCGGTTATATTCCAACGGTTCATCCAGGAAGCTTTCCCGGTTGTGGGTTTTTTGCAGCGTAATCCGGTAGCCGTCCAAGTGGTTGATCGTATCAGCAAAAATCGGGGCATATTTTTCCCAGGCCGCTTCCCAGTTTTCAAACAGCTGTTTGCGCACTTTTGGATCCGGGTCGGAATACATCCGGTTCATCGCCTGGCCGACCGATAATTCCGTCGTTTTTCCTTCTTTATCCGTAAACGGGATCGTCATGGTGGAAACGGTTGTATCGTACAGTCGGCTCCACCCTGCCAAGCCGTCCTGGTTCAAATCTGCAATAAGTTTTTCCTCTTCTTCCGACAACAGGCGTTTCCCTTCGTCGCGTGTTTCATTGAGGGCAAAGGAAACTTCACTTAATTCCTTGTCCTGCAAAAACTTTTTCCAATCTTCATCCTGGATGGAAACAAGTTTTTTCTGAAATGTCGTGGACAGCTTTTGCATTTCGCTGAACAAATCCATGACCTGCCCCATAACAACATTCGCGTATGCATCATCCATGTAGGCATCGTGCCACATTTGCACGAACGTCGCGGACTGCCCGAGCCCCTTTCCGATCTCTTCCTTTTTTTTCAAGATTGCCTTAAACGGCTCCGGAGAAGGGTCTTTTGAAAAATCCCATGCATTCAGCAAGGTTTCGTATTCTCCAATTTCATCTTTAATTCCCTGCAATTTTTTCTGCAGTTCCGGGGATTTCGTGCCGCCGGGAATAACAGCATCCAAATCCCATGTATCGATATATTTCATCGGATGACAGCTCCTTTCTTGATTCCATTTTACAAGGTTATGAAAAAAATACCAATATGGATTCATCCAAAAAAGGTACGGCCTTTGGAAGACCGCACCTGTAGATTAATTTCTCATTTCATCCAAGCCAATGAACCCATCGGATCCCATGGTTTTAGGACAATCGGTTCCTGTTCCCAGGCTTTTTGCAATTCATCCGGAAGATATTTTTTATCGACGACAATTTGATACGTATATTCGTCCATCCATGCATCGCTCATGACAAAGTAGCCGTTTTTGCCGACTTTTTCGCCCCAGCTGTTTTCAACTTTCCAGCGGTTCGGCCTGCCGTCCACGAGATTCACGCCTGTTAACACCATCGCATGCGTCATGACGCTGTCTTTGTAGTCGAGGCGTTCCGCTTTTGACATCCCGAATGGAAATCCAAACGCTATTTCAACATCATAAAGGGCTGTGTCCATGATCCCTTCATTCCGGTCTGAAGACTCCGCTACATCGCAGCCGAACCAGACGCTGCGGTTGTCCTTGAGTTGCCGGATCGCGAGATTTTTAAAAGTTTCCATATCCACATTTAAATACTTGATTGGTTTTCCGCCGATGACATTGCCAAGATACTGCACCGTATATGTTTTCCCGAACGGTTTGTCTTTTGTCGGCGCATTGATGATGCTGACGTAATCATCGAGTGCAAACCCGACATATTTTTGGAAAAATTGTTGCGGTGTGATGCCTTGTTCCCGGTGGAAAACTTTGTCGGTATCCCGGAATTCAAAATCAAATGTTTTTGGCGGTTCACCAAGTGTAAAGACGAGCAGCTTGTAAATTTCAGCAAGCATACCTGTTTTTGCCTGCCGCAAATCTTCTTCCGATCTGCCTTCCGCATACATTTTGCGGAGAACCATCGCATCTTCGCGCAGCTTGGCGTTTAAAAGCGGGTTGAGTTCGCGTGAGTTACTGCTGTTGTATGTTTCCGGCATGACCTGCTTCGGTACGGCGCCGTACTTTTGAATCAACGAAACGAGCATATCCCACTGTCCGCCATCCTGCTGCGGGGTTGCAAGCAGCCAGGAAACGAGCCTACCTTCCAAAGGCTCATCTGCCGTTTCAATAATGCTTTCCAAAAAGTAATTGGCTTTTTCGAATTTGTCCCAGAAAAATGTATAGTTTTGCGAAAGCTCGAAGTCTTTTAATTTGAACTGTGCGTTTAATTTGTGGGTAAACGTGTTTAAGGCCGCAAACATCCAACAGCGGCCACTTTGCTTCTGGTTCGTTACTTTTCCGGTTTCAATTTCGTGCGAGAATACGTGATTCATGGACACGAACGAATCATTGTTGATCGTTGCGGCCTTGATCCCGTTTTTCATGACCGCATCCCGGATCACTTTGCTTTGCGGTACTTCACGGATTTGTCTGGAAAAGCTTTCCGCCATCCCCGGCGTAATTTCCCTTGCCATATAAACGCTCCCTTTCATTTGTGTTCCTTTCCATTATACGCCCAATTCTGTAAGAAAGACTATTTTGCAGTTTGGAAAGGAAAGGAGTATCCTTTAAATTCCTTTGATGTGAGTATCTTCCTCCAAAGGCGCGGTTCAGCGGATGGCCATTACCTTCGTACCCGATCATAATGCCGATCAAAATCCGCTGATGGACCGTGCGTTGCTGCAGCCAGCATCATATTTCCTGCATAAATACCGGCATTAAGCATTGACCATTCTGTTAAATCCCGATCGATGCAGATAAAGGCCGCAACCGGTGCATTGAAAAATTTGAAATTATTTCTCCGCCGTTCTTCCGGCGGGATGCCCGCTTTCCCTTTGATTTTTTCATAAGTACGGTTCATCTGTTCCTAGACCGATTCCGGCCAGCCGGTCGGTTTCGGCATATCTGAATCATCCTGCGGTTCACTTGCATCATAAGCTTTTAGATAAGCATCACGCAGCTTTTCCATCACTTCTCCGGCCGCGACATACACTTCCCACGGCTGCGAATTAGCCCATGACGGAGATTTTTCGCATCATCCAACACTTCCCAGTAAAAGTTCTTTCGGCACTTCCTGATCTGTAAACATCCGAACCGATTTCCGTTTATCAAATAATCCGTTATTTCCGCCAGCACTCCATCTTTTGAGAGTTAAAATTGAACTTTTTCACATATTTTTATTTTAGCCGATGGAAAGAAAAAAGTAATAGAATGTGCATAGAATCAATATATAATATTGTCTCATCAACTTTTCAGTTTCAAAATCTTATCTTTTCTTATTATGCTGATCACGATGGATTGTTTTAAGCGGATCCTAATTAAGAGTACTTTGAAGTAACTGGGATGACAACGACAGTATCCCCATCCCTTTACGTAGAATCAGCAGAAACTATAGAATAATCGGCGGACCTCTCTTAAAAATCAATGGTAACTTCAAAAATATCAGCGGTAAGGTACGGGAAATCAGCGAAAGGCAGAAAAAACAGGGAACAGAGGGCCTCACTTTTTGCATCGGGACAAAGAAAAACCCGTAGAAGAAGCAATCCTCCCGACGGGTTTTCTTTTTTTGGAATAACACCAACCAATTCTTTATTTTTCTAACCTTTTGTACATCTCAATCATTTCTTTTACCAGTTCCGAAATGGTTTCGGCGCTCATGAGCTGGTCTTCGGCATGCATGAAGAGCATCGAGAATTCTACTTTATTACCGCTTGCTTCCTGCTGGATCAAGGAAGAGTGGACTTTGTGCCCTTCGACGAAATATTGCCAGGATTCCTGCAATCTTTGTTCCGCCAATTCAAAGTCCCTGTCTTTTGCCGCATAGAGCGCTTCCATCACCAAACTTTTGGCCATGCCGACATTACTGATAATCTGAAATCCAATCATATTCATATCTGTCATTTGTTCTTGTCCCAATATGAGTGTCACACCCTTCGTTCGTCATTTTATTAATCTTGCAATTCCGGCTGGCCGCTGAAACCTACTTCTTTTGCTTTTTCTTGAGCTTGGGCTTCAGCTTCTTCCTGTTCGTTTTTATATGCCAAGCGGTCTGCCGTTTTAAAGAAAGGATAGTAAATCGCCATTGAGATAAAGATTTGGACAACATTCAACACTGCGCCTCTCCAGCCGCTGACAAGGAATCATGCGATGACCGGCGGGGTTGTCCATGGAATGTTTGTGCCGTTTGTGTACGGAACCAAACCAGATGCCATTGCAAAATATGCAACGACGCACAATACAAGCGGTGTAAGGATAAACGGAATGATCATGATCGGGTTTAATACGATCGGCATCCCGAAGATAATTGGTTCGTTGATTCCAAAGAACCCAGGTACGATGGCTAGTTTTCCTAATGCTCTATATTGGCTCGATTTCGACGCGAACAAAAGCAGCAAGGCCAAGCCGAACGTGCCGCCGAAGCCGCCGATTTTCATAAAGTTTGAATAAAATTGATAGTTTACAATGTGCGGCAGTGCTTTTCCTGCTGCGAATGCTGCTGCGTTGTCGGCTGTTAATGCCAACCAGATCGGCTGCATGATACCGCCGACAACGTTCGAACCGTGGATCCCGAAGCTCCAGAGTAAAGCTTCAAAGACGGTAATGATCAATGTTGCCGGCAATGTTGCGCCAAACATCGACTCGAAGTTTCGGATATTTCCCTGCGTAATCTGGCCGCCCATATTACGATCGCATGCAAAAGGATTAAAGAAGGTTTTGTCATCGAAACGCTTGAGCACGGATTATCTGGAAAATATCCGTTTGAAAAAATGGTCGCCGAAGAAATTGTTTACGAAGTGGAAAAGTTGACAGGCCTGGAATTTCCGGAATCGGAAATAGATTACATCATCATCCATCTGCTTGGAACGAAATTAATTCATAAAGATAATTTGGACCATTACTACAAAGGAAAAGGTATTGCCAATTGTACATTTTTTCCCGGTATCCGAAAAATGTGGTATCCTTATGTATAGAAATTCTGTACCGGGGTGAGTATCGATGAGCGAAGAAAAAGATTATGAAACAAAGGGCTATGATACGAGCATTGTATATGATTACAAGGAAATGCCCGATATCCATCCGGGACGCTGCGATAACTGCGGCTACAGCCATTTTAAATCTTCGGTCAAACATGGTGTGTTCCTGCGTGAATGCCGCCGGTGCGGAATGAAAAAAAGCATCTAGGAGCATATCCATGAAAATATTAGAGGTATTTTTAGAGGGAAAAACGGCGGACCCGCTGCTTTGCGAGGATGCATGGATTGTCACGGAACATTTTGCCGCAGTGATTGACGGCGCTACGGCGAAAAGTGCACTTGTTATTGACGGCATGGCAACGGGAAAATTCATTGCCGAACAAATCAAAGCGGCAGTGGAATCCGTAGAGAATCCGGATTTGGATTCTGAAGCGTTTGTCCGGCTGATTGAATCGCATTTATACGAGCAGTATAAAGCACGCGGACTGCTTGGAGAAATGCAAAAAGATCCGAACAAAATTCCGGCGGCAAGCATGGCCGCGTACAGCAGATACCGCCGTCAAATCTGGCTGTTCGGCGACTGCCAGGCATTTGCCGGAAAACGGTATACGAACTTTAAACCGGTCGACCGGCTGATCAGTATGGTCAGGAAATATTATATTGAATATGCGCTGTTGAATGGAAAAACGGAAGCAGATTTTCTGGACGAAGACGGCGGCCGGAGCGCGATCCAGCCGCTTTTGCACATGCAGCAGGCATTCCTCAATTCCGAAATGGATTCACCTTTTTCGTATTCAACGATCAGCGGATTCGGGTATAAAATGGAAGATGCTAAAGTAATACCCGTTCCGGCCGGTGTCCAAGAAGTCGTGCTTGCCAGCGACGGATATCCTGAACTATTCCCTGATTTAGCGGCAACAGAACGTTATTTAAAGGAGGCACTGGCGGAAGACCCGCTTTGCTACAAAAAAATCATTTCGACAAAGGGCATTGAAAACGGCAGGATTTCTTTTGATGACCGATGTTATTTAAAGATTGGGATAGACTAGGTGTCGGGTTGCACGCATATGAAAACCACTTTTTTACAGTTTCTGGATATCAGGGCGGACAACCGTTGCACAATGAAAGATTTTTTTACAAATGGTCTCCAGGTTTTCGTAAAGCCCATTTGTAAAATTTTTTCTCCTTTTGGTCGTATGGCTTCATATGGATCATTCGCTGTAAATCATCACCCCATTTCATCTTTACATGCTCCATAAATGACAGCTTTGCTAAAATTCTTGCCGCAACATGCCTTTAAGCAAATTACGCATATCCCTTTGCCTGTAAAAAGAGCTTGATGAGACTGCCAAAACCGAACTCAGCAGCCCCACTGCCCCTTTCCATGAAATATTTTTGCCATTATACCCTTAAAAAACTGTTTCAGAAAGATTTATTTTACTAAGCATTCAAAATACATGATATACTAATACAAAGAACAATGGTGCAGTAAGGGGGCAACCGCATGCTTGAACGATTGTTAAAAGGGGCTTTTTCCTATTTGGCCACATTTGCCGCAGCATTGGTGCTCGCTGGGATCTGCCGGCATTTTTTGTTCAGCCCAGTTACCGTTTACGGGGAATCGATGTCGCCGACCTTGGCCAATCATGAAAAAGTCATTGTCAGCAAAGTGGGGGAAATTCACCGGTTTGATATTATCGTTTTTCATGCACCGGATGAAGACGCTTATTATGTCAAAAGGGTGATCGGCCTTCCCGGCGACAGCCTCGAGATAAAAAATGATACCCTGTATATTAACGGCAAGCCGTATGCAGAGCCGTATTTAAAACAAAACAAAGCACATATAGAAGAAGGGAGCAAATTAACCGGGGATTTCACACTGAAAGAAATTACCGGAAAATCCACTGTGCCGAAAGATTCGTTCTTCGTCATGGGCGACAACCGGCGGATCAGCAAAGACAGCCGGATGTTTAAATTTATATCGGCCAAATCGGTGGTCGGAAAAGTTGAGCTGTCGTATTACCCGTTGAAAGATCTCGGGATGCCGAAATAAAGCGTAATGAAGGGGGTTGCCCAAAAAGCCGGGAAAACCGGCCAAGGGGAGCTCTTTTTAAGCTATTTCGACAATTATTTTCTCCGCTGGATTCTGCTGATCCTGTCCAGCCATGAAAAAATCCGGGAAAGCCTCCCGGATTGTAGGTGAAACTCAGCATCACTTGTTGAACCAAATAAAGTAACTCAAAACGATGACCAGGACTAAAAAACCGATAATCGAGCTGAAGACGATTTTTTTCGATCTGGTGAAATTTCCCAAGGTAAGACTCTCCCCTCTGCGCGAACTGTATTGTTATGCTCATTTTACCCTTAAAAGGGAAAATTCAAACAAAGGGGCGATTTAGTCCACCTTCGACATTTGCAACGCCTTCTTAATGTTTTTCAATGAATTGCTTTTTCCATACAACAGAACCCCGCCGCGGTATATACGCGCACCCTCCGCCGCCATCAGAATAATCATTACTACCAGCACCGCCGCTCCTGAGATGCCCACCCAAACCGGCAAATCAAGCATTCCGACACGCAAAAACATCAGCATCGGAGTAAAAAACGGCACATAAGAAAGCACAGTGATGTAGCCTGCTGAAGGATTGCCAAGGCCTGCCATCGCAAGGAAAAAGCCGATCATCACTAGAAACGTCATCGGCATCATCATTTGCTGCGCGTCTTCAATCCGGCTGACGAGCGAACCGAGCAGTGCCGCAAGAGTCGCGTACAGCAGATACCCGAGTACAAAAAACACAACAGCATACGCAATTGTTGATGCCTTTATATCGGAAAAACCAAATACATCAAAAAAGCCCCCGGTTAAATTGTCGAGATTTTGTTTGATTGAAAAATAGGCTGATGCAAGCAGAACGGCCATCTGTGTCAACCCGAGCAAAGCGCCGCCGAGAATTTTCGCAAACATTTGCTGCACAGGAGATACGCTTGAAATTAAAATTTCCATGACACGCGATGCTTTTTCCGTCGCCACTTCCATTCCGACTGCGCTCGCATAAAAAATCACAGCAAAATAAATGGCAAACAGTAAAATATAAACAAGTCCCCTTGCCTGCGCCAATTCTTCCTCGGATTTTGCTTTGGTTTTGAGATTCACGCTTTTAAAAGATACCGGGCTGTTTAACTGGGCGAGCTGGCTTGGGGAAAGCTTCAATTCGGCAGCCACCATACTCCCTTTTACAGCCTGCAAAGCCTGCTCCAAACTGTCCGTGATGCCGGTATCAGCCAAGTCGGGGGCTTTATATGTCGCTTTTGGCATACGGGACGCATCAAGCGACAGAACAAGATATCCTTTATATTTTCCGCTTAAGACCTCTTGACGCAATATGCTTTTGCTTTTTTCCGTTTGAACAAGCTGTATATCTTTGTCAATAGCTTTCAGTTGCTGTTTCAACAGCCCGTAGTGCATGTTCGTTTGATCGAGCACAGCAATTTTTTCCTGCTTGCCGCCACCCGCAAAAAAATCGATAATCCGGCTCATGTTGCCCATGATGATGACAGCGGCTAGCAAAATAACAGTCGTGATGATAAAGGATCTCGATTTTAATTTGGACGAGTAAGTATGCCCGAGCAAAATGCCGAACTTATTCATAGGAAGCCCCTACCTTTTCTATGAAAATATCATTTAAAGACGGTTCTTCAAGCGCAAACTTGCGGATAAAACCTTTCCCGTTGATTTCATTTAAAATTTCCTGCGCGGCTTCTTCCCGGTCAATTTGCAGTTCCGCCCCCAAAGCCGTTTGCTTAAATTTTGCAACGCCGGAGAAAGTACGTAAAAATTCGAGGTCAAAGTCAGCATGGATGATGACATTTTTCTTGCCGAATGCGCGCTTAATCTCCTTTAACCCGCCGTGAACAACCGGACTTCCATGATGCATAATGCACAAGTGCTGGCAAAGTTCTTCGACATGCTCCATCCGGTGGCTTGAAAAAACAATCGTTACCCCGCTATCCTGCAGTTCACAAACGGCTGCTTTTAAGGTCTCGACATTAACCGGGTCAAGCCCGCTGAAAGGCTCATCCAGTATGAGCAGTTTCGGCTTGTGTATAACTGCGGCGATAAACTGGATCTTCTGCTGATTGCCTTTTGAAAGTTCCTCCACGCGTTTATCGAAGTATTCTTCGACATGAAACCGTCCGAGCCAATATTTTAATTCTTTCAGTGCATCCTGCTTGCGCATCCCCCGTAATCTCGCAAGGTAAACAAGTTGATCCTTTACTTTTAATTTTGGATACAATCCCCTTTCTTCCGGCAAATACCCGATATGCGGGCTGACATTGTAATCGATCTTTTTCCCGTTCCAGGTGATTGTGCCTTCATTTGGTTTTAACAAGCCCAAGATCATCCGGAAAGTGGTCGTTTTCCCGGCTCCGTTCGCTCCTAAAAAGCCAAAAATTTCTTTATCGGGAATGGTTAAAGATAAGTCTTTTACGGCTGTAAAATCACCGAATCTTTTGGTCACGTGCTCCAGCTTCAAGGACATAATCCTTCGCCTCCTTTACCTTCTCTCTACATACGTAAACCGGCAGAAAAAGTTCCATAAAAAAGGCCGCATAGCAAACAGACCATTGAAAAAAAGAAAAGCGGCGGGCTTGCTCCATTGAAATGGTCCCACCGCTTTATATTTGTGCGTGTTATCCTTTTTCAGCTGCCTTTGATATGCGGCATTTACACATGGTTCATTAATATGCTGTCCATCCGGCATCTGCCGTGATAACGGTGCCGTTAACGAACGAGGAATCATCGGAAGCGAGGAAAAGCGCAATCTTTGCAATTTCTTCCGGCTTTCCGGTTCTCGGGTTGAGCCCGATGCCGGCCATTGCCCGCTCCATCCCGAACGCGTTCGGCTCGCTCATCGTCGTTCCAATGTTTGTTTCCACCCCGCCCGGCGCAATGGCATTGCAGCGGATGCCTTTTGGTGCATATTGGAAGCCAACACTTTTTGTCAATCCGACCACAGCATGTTTTGAAGCAGTATACGCAGTACCGGCCCGGGATCCGAACAAGCCGCCGACCGAAGCAACATTCACAATGACACCGCCCCTTTTTTCAAGGAAAATCGGAAGCGCTTTTCTTATTGTCCGCATCGGCCCGGTTGTGTTGACGGCGAAAACTTTTTCCCATAAGGCGTCCGTGAGATCCGCCGCCGGTACCATGTTGTCCATAATGCCGGCATTGTTTACGAGGATATCAAGCGTACCATATGTTTTCACTGCCGTATCGATCATGGTTTGCACATCTTCTTCTTTTACGACATTGGCCTGAACGGCAACAGCCGCACCTCCGGCTGATTCAATTTCGGAAACAGTCTGCTGCACACCTTCTAAATTAAGATCGGAAGCGACGACTTTTGCACCTTCATTTGCATATAAAATCGCAATCGCTTTCCCCATACCTGATGCAGCGCCAGTCACTACAGCAACTTTTCCATCCAGTTTTCCCATGATCCCTCACCCTTTATTGAATGCGTTTACAAAATTTAGTACAAGTGCATAATTTTATTATATTACATTTGCACGCTATTACCAATCATTTTTTTCGGTTTTATAGGACTCCGGTCACAATTAGACCGCGAACTGGGCAGTAATATAATGATTTTTTGATTCATACGGCAACAATTCATTCCGAAATAACAACTTTACTTTCCAGAACGATCCAAAACGCGAGATTTGCATTCCATTCCGCTTTTTTTCCTTCCAAAACCTATTCCATCCTGGCACAAAAAAGGGACTGTCCCAAAAGCCCTTTTTACATAGAAAATGCGGCGATATTTTAAAAGACCATTTTAATCAATTTTTTCTCCTCGAAATGGACCTTAGAAGCATTGTAAAGAGTACTTTACTGTAATTTTTCCTCTAAAATAGGTTTGTCCCAAAAGTATGTTTACCGACTTTTGGGACAAATCTTTTATTGCTATTTCTGTGTATTTTCATACGCCTGTTTTCCGAGCAAAATCGCACCCGTGATGCCGGCATCGTTTCCAAGGCCGGGTGCGGTGATATATTCGGACAGCGGTTCCGGCAGCTTGGCATAGCCGTTAATCAGTTCGCCAAGCCTTTGATGAATGAGCGGAAATAATTGCTTTTGGTGCATCACGCCCCCGCCCAGAATAATTTTTTTCGGCGACACGATTAAAATATACTGCATGAGCGCCTGTGCAAGGTAATCGGCTTCAATTTTCCACACTTCAGGGTGCCCGGCGAGATCTTTCCCTTTTTTCCCCCAGCGCGCCTCAATCGCCGGACCTGCGGCCAAGCCTTCAAGGCAGTCATGATGGAACGGGCAGGTGCCTTCGTAATGGTCATCCGGGTGGCGGCGCACTAAAATATGCCCCATTTCCGGGTGTGACCATCCTTCAAGCAGTTGGCCTTTTACAATGGCACCGGCGCCGATGCCGGTACCGACCGTAATATACAGGCAGCTGTCAAGACCCTTTGCCGCGCCGAGCATCAATTCCCCAAGCGCGGCACCGTTCACGTCCGTCGTGAAACCGGCCGGGACGCCCAAAGCTTTTTCCATTGTTTGTTTTATCGGATAGTGCTGCCATGCCGTTTTCGGCGTTGTGGTGATGTACCCGTACGTTTCACTCGCCGGATTGACATCAATCGGCCCGAATGATGCGATGCCAAGTGCTTTCACTTCAAAGCGGGAAAAAAATTCAGTCACATCTTTCATTGTATCTCCCGGATCGCGCGTTAGAAACTCGACCCGTTCCTGGATGTTTCCATTTTCATCCCCGACCGCACAAACAAATTTCGTGCCACCGGCTTCAATTCCGCCAAATAACATTGTGATTCCTCCCCTTTATGTTTTTTGTATGTTGACTGCGGTAAACACAAATTTATCATAGCGGTGCCTTGAGAAAGAATATTCAAAAGGCACGCCGGTATTTAAATAGCCAATTTGTTCCACTTCCAGCACCGGATCATCCGGAGCACATTTTAAATATTTTTGGTCAAGTTCATTCGGCTTGTCCGCCCGGATTTTGCGGTGGCATCCACCAATCGTCAAATGCAATTGGTTTTTAATATAGCTGTAAATCGATGATTGCAGTACTTCATCGGTAATGCCGCTGATCAACTCGGCAGGCATATATGTTTCCTCCAGCACATAGGGCTCCCCCTCCACGATCCTGAGTCGGATAATATGGTAAACCGGTGTCTGTACTGTGATCGATAAATGAGATGCGATATGTTCATCCGGAAACATCACTTCAAATGTAATCGTTTTACTTTTAATATCCTTATCTTTCAGCAAATTGGTCAGGCCAAGTGACTCATTTGTCGATACATTAACAAGTTGGTTATCCACAGCAGACTTTACGATAAACGTGCCATGCCCCCGCTTCCGATACAGCAGTCCATCCATCACAAGCATGTCAAGCGCCTTTTTCATTGTCATTCTACTGCAGCCGAATTCTTTCGCCAAGGTAATCTCATCGGGAATGGGCGCATCATATGGGTATTCTTTTTCTAAAATCCTTCTTTTGATTTCATGAGAAATGCTCTCGTATTTTGTTGCTTTCGGCGCCTGTTTCATTCATCATTCCCCTTTGCCTTACTAATATCTGGCTATACGGTTATTACTAGTATACACGTTTTTTCAAACGTTTTCCTCATAAATTGTTTAAAACTTCACATTGCTCCGAAAGCAATAAGGGGCGGACACTGCAGGCACCCGCACCCTGTTCCTTAAAACCCGTTCTGCTCCGCCACTTGTTTAAACCAGTATCCGCTTTTCTTAATGGTTCGTTCGCAGTCTTTATCAAGATTGACAGAAACAAAGCCGTACCGGTTTTTATAAGCATTTGTCCATGACCAGTTGTCCATAAACGTCCACATATGATAACCTTTTACATTCACCCCTTCCCGGATCGCTTTGTGCAGCCATTTCAAATGTTCACGGATAAACTCGATACGATAATCGTCTTCAATCATCCCCTCCTCATTTCGGAATTTTTCTTCGCCTTCCACGCCAATCCCGTTTTCGGAAATATAGCACTCAATATTGCCGTAATTTTCTTTCAAATTGATCAGCAAATCGTAAATTCCTTTTTCATAAATTTCCCAACCGCGGTGGCGATTCATTTTTCTACCCGGCATCTCATAATCATCGAAAAACCTTTCCGGCATAAACGGTGCATACGGATTCGGCAAATTTTCTTTTGCTTTTACGCGGCGTGGTTGGTAGTAATTGACGCCAAGAAGATCAACCGTATTCTCACGGATCAGTTTCAGATCGCCTTCTTCTGTTTTTGGCAAAAAGCTGTATGTTTTCAACAGTTCAACCAGTTCGGCCGGATATACACCTTTTACTGCCGGATCCAGAAAACTGCGATTAAAAAATAAATCTGCGATATTCGCGGCTTTCACATCAGCCGGATGCTGGCTTCTTGGATACGAAGGAGTCAAATTCAAAATGATGCCGATTTTGCCATCCTTTATATTGGTTTTTCTGAAAACTTGTACCGCTTTTGCATGCGCCAAAACGGTATGGTAAGCAACCTGAACCGCCCTTTGGAAATCGACGACATTTGGATAATGAAAATCATATAAATAGCCGCCTTCAACCGGAACAATCGGTTCATTAAACGTAAACCATTTTTTTACACGATCCCCGAATGTTTCAAAACATATTTTGGCGTACGACGCATAGGAATCAATGACTTTCCGGTTTTCCCAGCCGCCGATTTTTTGCAATTCCATTGGCATGTCGAAATGGAATAAATTCACAAACGGTTCAATGCCGTTTTGAATAAGTTCATCAATGACACGGTTGTAAAAGTCGACAGCTTTCTCATTCACTTTTCCGTTGCCTCCCGGAATGAGCCTTGACCAGGAGATGGAAAAGCGGAAAGAATTGTGCCCAGTTTCTTTCATTAATTGAATATCTTCTTTATAACGGTGGTAAAAATCAGAGGTTTTTTCCGGTCCGATACCGTCAAAAAACCGGTTTGGCTCTTGTTCATACCAATAATCCCAAATATTTATCCCTTTTCCATCTTCGCGGGAAGCTCCTTCAATTTGTGTTGCAGATGTGGCACTTCCCCACCAAAATCCTTCCGGAAATTTATACTTGATTGCCATATTGAACACCTCTTATGCTTTTCATGCTGATACGTGTTTATTTTTGTACAATTCAATAATTTCTATTGCAAGGTCCTTAACTGTTAACGCGGTCATCAAATGATCCTGAGAGTGGATCAAAATGACGTTAATATCGTTTTTATTCCCGTTTGCTTCGTCCTGAAGAAGTTTCGTTTGAAAATTGTGCGCTTTGCCTAACTCCGTTTTTGCCTCTTCCATCAACCTGTCTGCTTCATCGAAATCTCCATTTTTTGCCGCCTGGATCGCTTCCATTGCACAAGATCTGCCATTTCCGGCATATAAAATGATTTGAAATGCGATTTCTGTCATGTTTTCCACTTATGATCCACTCCTAAAAGTAAACACCGGCCTCTATTCAAAAGAGGCCGAATAATTTTATTCATTTGATGCTTTCTTCTCGCTTTCATAGTAGTTTTTATCCAAGATCTTCAAGAACGGCCACCAGATTGCCATAACGACAAGCAGATTCACAAGCTGTAAAACGCCGCCCTGCCAATGATTTCCAGTTGCTAAAAAGCCGTTAATGACAATCGGGGTGGTCCAAGGAACAATAACGCCTGCTGGTTTTGGCACGAGACCTGTCGCCATTGAAAAATAGGTGATAATCGTAACAACAACCGGCGCCAGAATCCATGGAATAAGGACCAGTGGATTCATCACGATCGGAAGGCCGAAAATAATCGGTTCGTTTACGTTGAAGATGCCTGCCGGGCCGCCCAGTTTGCCGAGTTCTTTAATTTGCCGGCTTCTGCCGATGATAAAGATTAGAACCACTACGGCAAGCGTCATGCCTGTTCCGCCCATTCCAACAAGGAAGGAATCGATAAACTGTTTTGTAATGATGTTCGGCAGTTCATGGCCTGACTGGAACGCTTTCAAATTTTGGTCATTTAATGTATACCAGATCGGGTCAAACACAGAGTTGATAATGATTTGGCCATGGAGCCCGAAAAACCAGAACAGCTGGATTAACAGCACTGCAACAATTGTTGCCGGCAGTCCGCTTCCTAATGCGGTCAACGGTTTTTGGATGATGGTATATATAAAGTTCTGAACCGTTTCAAACGGCGTATAGCTGAAAATAATTCTGATTGCCAAAAAGATTGTAAGCGTTAAAGCAATTGGAATAAGCGCGCTGAATGATTTTGACACAGCTTCCGGAACACCCGGCGGCATTTTGATCGTCCAATTTTTATTGACAAAATAACGATATAATTCCGCTGAGATAAAAGCAGTAAAAATCCCCAGAAACATCCCTTGCGCGCTCAAGGCCGAAGTCGGGATCACACCCGTTGTTTTGCCCAGAACCTGCGGCGTTAAAATCAGGAATGAAGCAAGCGCAACAACACCGCCGTACAAAGCTTCACCACCATAATGCTGGGTCAATTTGTATCCGATTCCAATGATAACAAATAAGCCCATAATACTTAATGTTGCGGCGGATGCAGGGCCTAAAGCATTTTGATAAGCGGTATAGGCATCTTTGCTGATGATATGGTCCAAAAACGGAAAGTTTGCAATAACGACAAAGATAGAACCGAAAATGATCAGCGGTAACGCAACCATGAAACCGTCGCGGAGCGCAGTCAGATATCGATTATTGTTCAATTTATCCGCTATTGGCAAAAGGATTTTTTCCAAAAAGTCCATGAATTTGTTGCTGTTCATTTTTCTCTCCCCCGCATGATTATTTGCCTATCAATTCAAGCGCTTTCTTGTAAACTGCTTCGCCATCAACACGCCCGTAAGCAACCGGATCAATGACGTCGATCGGAATTCCGGCTTCTTCGGCGTATTTTTCCAATTTCTTTTTCATAAAACGCATCTGAGGCCCAATCAGAAGAACATCTGCATTTGCCATTTCATCTTGCGCCTGATCCTGGCCAACCGCCCAAATTTCGGCTTCATCGCCGATAGACTCGGCATATTGGCGCATCTTGGAAACTAATAAACTCGTAGACATACCCGAACTGCAGGCAAGCAATATTTTTTTCATGTTAAAAACCTCCTAAGTTATATTGATATCGTTTACATTTATTATTATAATCTTTTATTTTTAAATGTCTATACATTTATATAAAAAACATTGAACATTTTTTGAAGACCTGACTCTGAGAGAGGCGCAGCGGGAGTTGTGACAACTTTTTGTCTCATTTTCTTTTCATTTTTCCTTCATTTGTTTTTAATATGCGAGGGCTACATTATAGTTGTAGCAAGGAAAAAGCAACAAACCCTTAAGTTTCTAGATACCCCCCTTAATGTCTAGAAAAAACTCCCCTTACCAAACCGGCCTGGCGCCGGTTTTTTTGCAAATCAAAGCCAGCACTTGTTATCTCGCGCTGGCTTTGCTATGTGCGAAACATATCCGTTTGTTTTTCACCGGCACAAATTAACCTAAATTCCCAGTTAAATGCAAGATAGTACGAATAGCCTCTTAATGGCACAATTGCGGTGAAAATCCGGTTTTTTGCGGCACGATTCATGCATGCGGCATAAATTGAATGCAGAGCACAATCCCGCATATTTATGCACCCTATATTTCCTCTTCCTCTTCATCCCATTCTTCTTCCCAGCTTTCATCGTCCCAATCCCAGTCGTCCCAGTCTTCTTCTGTATCCAATTTGAACAAGCTTAACAGCCGTTTGATCATGCCCAATGTTCTCCTTTCTTTTTTCTATAGGATTCTCCATTCCACCAAGCAATATTCAGACCGTCTGCTGCATCCATAAAACAGTGCCTAATGGGGAACAATAAAAGTACCTATTTCCGGAGGTGAAAAACATGGATACGTGGTTTTATCTTCATCTTATCAATACGTTTTATTTTGTTCTCTTCATGTTTTGTGTGCCGCCGGTGGTCGCTGCATTGCTTTGCTGGCAGGAAATCAAAGAATACCTTAACACCAGGAAAGGGGCACAAAATGAAAAACAGGGATGAGCAAATTTTCGACTGGTTTAATCAATTGTTTAAAATTATTAATTCAAAGGGGGATATTGGGGAAATCAAACAGATCGGTCAAAAATATAAATGGAAACAGCCGCCGAAAAAATGAAGCGGCAAGAGGATGAATAATCATTTTCCCCAAAAAACGACATTTCTCATCAAAAATTCATTTTTCTTTCATGATTTTTTAGGAAATAACGGCTATTATGAAAAATGTAGCAACGACAAGTTACAAAACCCTATACCAACTAGACACCCCCCTTTTTTTGTTGTCTAGCAATACCCCCTAAAAAACCGGCTTTTGCCGGTTTTTATTTCTTGCCTTCGCAAAGGGGCAGGTTTGCGGCCGGCCGTTATCATCACGCAGAAAATACTGGCGCCATTCAAAATTGTCTTTTTCGCCGTACTGCTTCAATTCCGGGTGGATCGGCACGGAATCGTAAGCTGCAAGCCTTTGATGGATGGACGCCCTCGTTCGTTCCGCTTTCCGCTTATCTTTGGAAAATTGCTCGAGCACCGCGCGTGGTGTCAAGGCAAACATCAAATACGGAAAATGCCGGCTCCGGCGTTTTTGATGGGCTGGTGATGCCCCGTAAACAAAATACTTTTCTCCATGGAAACAAAACTGCCAAAGTGGATGTTCCGGATCTTCCGGGATATCAGCGGGCCAGTCCTCCTCATCAAGGCTTCCCGCTTCGGATAAAATCTGCCAAAACAGTTGTTCATAATCCTCTATGCCGCCTTCAAAATGCGGCAGGTTGCTAAAAACGATCAGCGACGTATACGGCCCGTATTGGCGCCAGTTTCCCGAATAGTTTTTTAAAATAGAAGCAAATGAGCTACCAGCAGCCTCCCCGCCCTCGATAAAAGCATATTGTATCTGATCCAGCGCAAACCCGGCCACAGCCGGCACACACGGAAACGGCTTGTTTTTATCAGAAAGCCTGGCGGCAAATGAGGTAAATGCATCAACCATCCAGCCGTCCAATGCA
This sequence comes from Weizmannia acidilactici, assembly GCF_008974225.1. Lineage (NCBI taxonomy): Bacteria > Bacillati > Bacillota > Bacilli > Caryophanales > Bacillaceae > Heyndrickxia > Weizmannia acidilactici. The sequence continues at coordinate 37,628 of NZ_BKZR01000006.1, forward strand.
TGGGCATTTTTTTCAATCCACGTCCGGGCAGCGGTCTTTTCTTTGATCTCCATTTCTTTTCCTCCATTTGATGTTCCGGAAAAAACCGGCTTTTATGCATACTGTATGAGGAAAAAGAAATTTGGGTGAAAAAAGGCCGGGACACAGCTATTCTGCATCCCGGACAAGCACATAACGATCCTCTATCGTCTTCGGCGACACCATATTACCGGTGCCGAGGATGGCGCTTTCATTTTGGACCGCCACGACCATGGCGAGGGTGTTATGCTGTTTTTCTTTGTATACCTGACCGACTTTGATGTCCATGTGAACCCACCTTTATAAATGTGTGCGGCGTTTTTGCTGTTCCTGGATCGCTTTATTTCTTTCGCCGCCGTCGGATAGTTCTTCATACGCAAATTCGGTTTCTTCGCTTTCAGCCGCTATCAGGTCAGTAGAAGCCTGATGATTGTTCGGCGCGGCCTGTTCATTCCATTTCAACTGGACTCCCCCTTTCCGTCTTTAATATGCTACTCGCGCCACGAAAACATGCATGCCGGACGTATCGCTTTTTCCGGATCGAATTGGGCCATTACATTTTGCTGGCCACGAAACAGGAAATATCCCAGCAAAGCAGAAGTCAATCGGCCGCCATCCATGGACCTAAGATCCGGATCCCGCCACAATCGTTTAATCCCCTTCCGAATGGGTAAACTATGCTAAAACGATAAGGGGGCGGTTGGACATGGATCAATCTTCGCATGGGAAAATCCAACTGCACGGCTTTAACAACTTGACGAAGTCGCTCAGCTTTAATATGTATGACATTTCTATACGGCAACGAAAAAAGAAAGGGAAGCCTACATAGAATATATTGACGAACAGTACAACGCGGAGCGGCTCACGGATATTTTAACAAATGTATCCGATTTGATTGGCGCGCATGTGCTCAACATTGCTAAGCAGGATTACGTGCCGCAGGGTGCAAGCGTGACCGTGCTGATTTCGGAAGGGCCGGTTGTCGAAGTACCAAAGGAACAGCTGAAAGAATTGCCCGGCACGCTGCCGGAATCGGTCGTGATGCAACTTGACAAAAGCCATATAACTGTCCATACTTATCCGGAGTACCACCCGAGCGAAGGCATTTCCACATTCCGTGCGGATATTGACGTTTCGACCTGCGGAGAGATTTCGCCGCTAAAAGCTTTGCATTATCTCATTCATTCTTTCGATACCGATATTATGACGATCGATTACCGGGTGCGCGGCTTTACCCACGACATCAACGAAAAAAAACTATTTATCGACCATGATATCAGCTCAATCCAAAACTACATTCCGGAATCCACCAAGGCCCTTTACGATATGATTGACGTGAATGTATACGAGGAGCATATTTTCCATACAAAATGCCGGCTGAAAGCATTTGATCTTGATAATTATTTATTCGGCCATACAAAAGTTGAACTGTCGCCGGATCAGATCAGAGGCATTACCTCAAGATTGAAAACGGAGATGGATGAAATTTTTTATGGGAAAAATATGGCTTAAGGCGGATGCCGCCGGTGTCGGGAAAATTCTACGCGCACATTACCGGAATGTCCCGGAATCACTGCTGGTGGATTCCGCGGCTTTAATACGGGATAACCGATACCTGCAAATCAAATGATGCGATTGATCCCCGAAAAAGCGGCTTCAGCCTGCCGCTTTTTTGCATGCCGGGAACCTCAATCTGGATGTTTTTGAAGGGAATTGGTAAACTGGGGTTACAGGTAGAGGAGGTTTTGGAGATGGAAACAGAAAGAGGCAACATTAGAGATCTTCCGTTTGAAAGCTGGGAGCTCGGGGAAACGCTCAATCTTTGGGTGTATTTTCCGGCACGGTTTTCCCCGCTTTATAAATATTCGCTGTGCATCTGCCAGGACGGGAAAGATTTTTTCCAGCTCGGCCGTATTGCGCGCACCGCGGACGAACTGCTCGCGAATTCCAAAATTGAGGACGTGATCATTGTCGGGATTCCGTATGCCAATATTCAGGACCGGCGCCGGAAATACCATCCGGATGGCGAACAAAATCCCGCTTACATCCGCTTTTTGGCGCATGAACTCGTACCATACCTTGACCGCGAGTTTCCGACTTACCAAATGGGGGCAAGCCGCACCTTAATGGGCGATTCACTTGCGGCAACCGTATCGTTAATGGCGGCGCTAAAGTACCCGCACACGTTCGGAAAAGCCGCGCTGATGTCGCCGCTCGTCAATGAAAAAGTGTTGGCAGCCGTAAAGCAATGCCCTGATCCGCAGCTCGTGAACATTTATCATATCGTCGGGAAAGGCGAGACGGAAGTCAAAACTACCGACGGGAAAATCCAGAATTTTGTTACACCGAACAGAAAACTGCATGACGCGCTTACCAAAAAAGGGTTCCCCGGTTTTTATGAAGAATTTGACGGCAACCACTCTTGGAGGTATTGGCAAAAAGAATTACGGCGGGCGCTGCTTTACCATTTTAAAAAGTATTAATTTTTCATAAACTTTTATGATAAAATTGTATCATAGCGGAATCCAAATCCAAAAAAAGGAGGCTAGACCATTGAAGTACGCACTGGTTGTTTTTCCGTCCAAAAAACTTCAGGACCTTGTCAATTCCTACCGGAAGCGTTATGACCCGCATTACGCGCTTATTCCCCCGCATATTACATTAAAAGCGGCGTTTGAGGCGTCCGAGAATCAGGCAGAAACATTTACCGCGCAACTTAAAGAGATCGCGAAAAAATACAACCCGTTTTTATTGAAAGTGACAAAAGTAAAGTCGTTCGAACCTGTCAGCAACACGATTTATTTCAAAGTCGAACCGACACCCGAACTTGAAGGACTTTTTGCCGATTTCAGGGACCATTTGCCGGGCGATCCCCCTCCTTATCCGTTTGTGCCGCATATTACCATTGGGCAGAAACTATCGAAAGAAGAACACGCCGATATTTACCGCCAGCTGGAAATGGTAGGCATTGAACATAAGGAAATGGTAAATCGTTTCCACTTATTGTACCAGCTTGAAAACGAAACTTGGACCGTTTATGAAACATTTCATCTTGGAAAGGATTAACAAACGTGGATGTAAAAATTGTAGAAAACGATAAAGAACAAGAAGAAGCTTTCCAGATTCGGAAAACCGTTTTTGTAAAAGAACAACATGTGCCGGTTGAAGAAGAAATCGATAAATTTGAGAAAGACTGTACGCATTTTCTCCTGTATGACAGGGGAAAACCGGCAGGCGCCGGCCGTTTTCGCATCATGGACGGGTACGGAAAAGTGGAGCGCATCTGCATCCTGCCTGAAGTGCGCGGCAAAGGGGCAGGCAGGCGGCTAATGCTTGCCATTGAAGATTTCGCCGGGAAACAAGGTGTTTCGAAACTAAAATTAAACGCACAAACGCATGCGATTCCGTTTTACGAAAAACTCGGGTACCGCGTCACATCTGATGAATTCCTTGATGCCGGCATTCCCCATAAAGCGATGGAAAAAACATTAAAATAGCACTTGCGAAAAGGCAAGTGCTATTTTATATTCAGCGGTTTGCTATATTAATACTATGAAAATAAATTTTATTTAAAAAATACATATACTTATACTAAGAGGGGTGAGGAAATGTTTTCGAATCTTTATTTAGCAGCGTTAATTTTAGGTTCAACTGTCGGCATCTATGGATTAATCTGTGTTGTGTATTACGATGACAAGTTGAGAAAAAAACCAGATGATAACACGATTAAGATTTACTATTCAACCCGTTTAAAAACCAGTATGTGGGTTTTAGTAGCAGATATCGTTTTTATAGGTTTTCTGATGTTTATCAGTTTCAAATTTCTATAGTGTCCATAAATATCATGCCTGAATATCTCCTGAACGATTTTTTTCAAACTTTGTAAAGTTCAATAAAGAAACATCCTTATATTTTGATATCAATTTTTTTCCCTAAACCGGTCATATTAGCTATAAAGCGCGGCGTCCGCATGTTGGTTTTAACCGGAAGGGCAGATTTCCAGCCGGAAATGGAATCGCCGGAAGCGCCGAATTGCCGACGAATGGGCAAAATTTTTGATATAGCGCCTGCCTTTGCAATTTCCGTACGGCAGGAAGCCAGCTGGTCATAAATCTGGTATTGTTGGGACTGGTAATTGGAGATTGGAGCGATGAAACCCATAGCAGCCACTCCTTTTTCGTTCTTTAAAACCTATACCCTTTCTACTGTCATCTTAAACACATCAAAGCGGACTTGCATCTGTTTTGCAAGCCCGCTTTGTTTACTTTCCGTTGTTCATCATGTTATTGATCGTGTTTAAATCCAGTTTTTTCCCGTCCTGGATAACCGATTCCACGATTTTATCTTCCAGCTCTTTCGGCACACGTTTGTTTGCGATTTGCGATACGCGCCGGATGATGCCGCGAACGGTTTTTTCGTCCTTAAAGTTTGCATTTTGCAGGGAATTGGCCAGCTGGAAAATATCGTTCATATTGACACCCGTTTTTTTCTCAATATTTTTAAAAAACTGATTATCCACGTTTTGATCGCCCCTTTCTTTCAGCTGTTTTATCGTATGAAAGGAGGCGCCAGAATGACAGTGAAAAAAACGGATTTTCCCAAAAAAAGGCGAGGAAGCGCATTCCCCGCTCTTTTTTCATCTAATTAGCAGAAACTTGCTCCAACAATAATCAGTAGGATGAATAGCACGACAATCAACACAAACGTGCTGCCGTAGCCGTAGCCGTAACCATAACCGCAGCCGTAACCATATCCGTACATGTTCTTCACCTCACTTCGTGGATTACACTATACAGTATGTAAGGTGTAGGCATTCGGTATGGGCGTATGTTTGGCTGGTACAATTATCCTTTTGGCTTAAAAATAAGCGAACCGATAAAACCGAAAATGATTGCAGCCGAAATCCCGGAAGATGTCACTTCAAACATGCCGGTCAATACGCCGACAATGCCGTGCCTTTGGACTTCCTGCATCGCACCGGTCGCCAGTGCATTGCCAAAGCTTGTAATCGGAATGGTTGCGCCTGCTCCAGCAAAATTCACCAACGGTTCGTAAAGGCCCAATCCTGAAAGAATGGCGCCGGCAGTAACGAGGACACTCATCGTATGGCCCGGAGATAATTTTGCGACATCAAAGAGCAGCTGCCCGATAACACAGATGAGACCGCCGATGACAAATGCCCAGAAAAACATCGCTAACATATTCCAACTCCCTTTCTTACAAATATTCAATGGCACAAGCATGCGCAATGCACGGGATTGTCTCCCCCTGCTGGAAAGACAGCGGCGATAAAAGCGCACCGGTTGCCACAAGCAAAATCCTTTTATAGCGACCTTTTTTCATTTCATTTAGCAGATGGCCGTATAATACGACAGCCGAACATCCCGGCCCGCTCGCCCCCGCTTGGACGGGCTGGCTTTCATCATAAATGAGCAGGCCGCAATCCTGAAACTGTTCTTCGGTAACGGCTAGCTGTTTATTTCTAAACAGATCAAGTGCGATGGAACGGCCGATTTTCGCCAAATCCCCAGTGATAATCAGATCATAGTATGAAGGATCCCGGCCCATATCCTGCAGATGCCGTTCAATCGTGTCGACTGCGGCAGGCGCCATAGCACCGCCCATATTAAACGGATCGGAAATGCCCAAGTCAAGCACTTTGCCGATCGTGGCCGAAGTAATGCGCGGCACCGGCCCATTCTCTTCTGCCGGACCGATGACTGCAAATCCAGCGCCCGTTACGGTCCATTGTGCGGACGGAGGTTTCTGCCCGCCGTATTCGGTCGGGTAGCGGAACTGCTTTTCGGCCGATGCATTGTGGCTGGAGGCACCAACCACTACTTTTTGTGCGCCGCCGTGGTTGATAATAAAGGCAGCAAGCGCCAGACTTTCCATCGAAGTGGCACACGCACTGAACAAGCCGAAATACGGGATTGCGTTCGTCCTTGCCGCAAAGCTTGTCGGCGTGATTTGGTTAATTAGATCGCCCGCCAGGAAAAACTGGATGTCGGTTTCCTGGAGATTTTGTTTTTTCAACGCGATTTGGACAGCTTCTTCGATTAATTTCTGCTGTGCTTTTTCATAAGTATCCTGGCCAAGCCACAAATCTTCAAAAAACCTGTCGAAATCATCCACAAGCCTTCCATTTTTCTCGAACGGTCCTCCGACAACGCCGGTCGATAAAATTGCAGGTTGATTGTCAAACACCCATGTTTGCGATTTTCCAGGCATCAGAATCCCCCCCACATCATGATGACGGTGCGAATGAGCACGACAACAAATGCGGAAAATACGCCAAACACAATTACCGTTCCGGCAAGTTTAAAAATGTTTCCGCCGACACCGAGCACATAGCCTTCCGTACGGTGTTCAATCGCGGCAGAAACAACGGAGTTCCCGAAACCGGTCACCGGCACCGCACTGCCTGCACCCGCGTACTGCCCGAGGCGGTCGTAAATGCCGAAGCCGGTCAACAGCATCGATAAAAAAACCATTGTCGCTGTTGTCGGGTTTCCGGCTGTTTTTTCCGTAAAATTAAACATATAAATATAGAAATAAGTAAATGCCTGTCCGACAAGGCAAATACAGCCGCCCACCCAGAAAGCGCGAATGCAGTTTTTCAAGACTGGCCTTTTCAGCTCATGCTTTTTTTCCAGCTGGCCGTATGCAATTTGTTCCGGTGTTTTGTTTTTATTTTTGTTTGCCATTGCCTCAGCCCTCTTCTTATGTTAATTCCTGCTTCAGTTTGATAATTTCTTTGAAACGTTTTTTTGCCTGTTCGGTTGTTATTTTGTGCTTGTCCATATCTTCCTGTAGGCGGACGGTTTCCAGGAAAATTTTATAGTCGCTGGAAACGATGAAAGACCGCCTCGGATAACGTTTTTTCAAAAATGCGGTTAATTGTTTCTCGATTTTTTTCATTTTGAAGCGGTGTAGATGCCTGACTTTGTAAGCAATTAACGTTTGTTTCGGTCCTTCAATGATGGCCACATCGTAAATGCTGTCAAAACCAAGGACATCTTTTCTCAATTGCCCTGAAATCGATTCGGATTCAGGGTGGCTGCTCAACCGGATCGGCGCCGGTTGCGTTTTTTTGACGAGTGCAAACTTGCTGTCCCGGTGTTCCGGCCCGTTAAAGTTGCAGCCGGAAACAAGAAATGTAAAAGCCAGCACCATTAAAAATATTTTTTCCATACTCATCCCTCTGCGATCTCAACTTTTACCTTCATATTTTTTTCCACAGTTCGGATTTTATAAATAGAAAATCTTGCCGAACGTTTCCAGTATGATCCCGCGCAGGAGTTGCAAATCCCATGTTGACAGCAATAGCCAGGCCATTTTAAAAAGCGGAAGGTACAAGTTGCCTTCCGCTTTCTGTTCACCGCGTTTTTTTGGCGCCGCAGCCACATCCGCTTTTTTTTATTTTTTTGCCTTTCATTTTATTTGCGGGTTGGACGGATGAGGGGAGTACCGGTATTTTCATGAGCGGCCTGCTGTTCATGTATTTACCACCCTTTCCTGCAGGATTGCACTTTCTTTTTTATCCTATGCCGCTAAGTGAAAGTTGTTTATTTCATTCGTCCATGATGCGAGCTAGCACTGACTCGATCAATCCGGCAAGGCCGGCAATCGCCAGGACCGTAATCAAGGGCTCCCCCACCTGCGGGAAAAACAGCCAGAGCACATAAATCAGGACAGCACACCATATCCCCGTGCACCAATAACAGCTTAAAAGCTCCCCGATCCACCGCCTCAAACCTTTTCCTTTTAAAATAATATAAGTTGCCTTGGAGCCGTCCGGTTCGGTTTCTTCCACTTCCTCATGAAAAGGCTTCCGCAAAAACGCCGTTATTTTATCATAAACGATTAGTCTTGCCAGCCTGAAACTGGCAAACGCCATCAGCATAAAAACGCACCAATCCGACATATACATGCACATCCCCCCTTTGTATGTATTGCTGCCTCCGGGGGACAAGCGGTTCTCCCCCCGCCCTGCGTTCCATTGCCTAAAAACCCTTTAACGGCGCGGCCTGTGTACTTTGCCTATTTTTGCAAAAGCGCGAGAACATTTTCATTCGGATCGGTACAATCTCTTCCGAATTGATTTCAGCTGTCCCGAGCTGATCGGCATAACTGACCAGTACTTTACCGTTCGTTACTTTATTCACCATGCCAACCACAGCACCTTCTGAAGTCGAAATTTCAACAATAATGTTCGGAATGTAAAACGGTTTAATTGTTAAATAATCGAGCTTTCCTTCAATCGACATGTCTTTAAAAGCTTTCCGGTTATAAGCCGGTTTCTCTTTTTCCGACTGCGTTGCCGTTTCCAGTTCTGTTTCTTCCATTTCTGCCACAGGGACGATATCCTGAGCCGCAGCCTAATCCCCGGTTTCCTCCGCAATGCCATGGGACACATGTTCTTCAGTAATGGTGTCCGGACTGCCGCTTTCAACTGCATCTATGGCATGTACGGCTTCTTCCTGCCGGTTTTCCGTTCCGGCTGCATGCTGATGGGCTTGCTCCAATACTTCTTCCGGATTTTCCGCTTTCCGTTCCGGCAGGGCTTCCCGCGTTTTAATAATAAACGTTTTCTGCATATTGACAAGAACCGGTTCGCTTGTCGGCTGGGCAATATACAAAAGCGGCTTGTTTTTTTCAAATTGGCTCTGCTTGCTGATCAAAGCTTTATCCTCCAATCCCCGTAAATTGAATACGTATTATTTATATGCATTGGAATTGATAAAGGTGCCCAGACGCAAAGAGCCGGCCACGCACGATTCGTTTCCGCGTTTTTCTCCCATTATTTGTATCAATTCTACAAGATGGAGAATGGTAATTACTCAAATTGATGAGAGGTTGACCGTCTACTCTGACTTGCATTTCATCTGCCATCATCAAGCAACACAATAACCAGACATTTAATATTGGGGCTTGCAGCAGATTTCAACGGATAGATGAAAAACGTGATCTTATCGATTTAACCAGGCAGGAGATCATTTCGCCGACTGCCTCTCCAAAGTCCATTTTTACATGCAGCATGAAAAAGAAAGGCAGAGCACGGCACAAAGGCTGTACGTAAAAGTAAATGCCCGCCATACTTTTTATGCAGCATATGATTGATATCATGCAAAAAGCCTGACATTTTCCCAAGAAAATGCCAGGCTTTTTTATGGATTGAGGATTTTACTTGTGACTCTGACGAAATGGGAGAATTTACTATCCCATAATATGATAGCCCGCATCGACATGGATATTTTCGCCTGTGATGGCGCGCGACAAATCGCTGAACAAAAAGAGCGCGGTATCGCCGACTTCTCGCGTATCCACACCGCGGTGGAGCGGGGCCCTTTCCTCCATCACTTTTAAAATGCTGTTAAAATCGCCCACGCCTTTTGCAGACAAAGTGCGGATCGGCCCTGCTGAAATCGAGTTGACGCGGATATTCAGTTTCCCGAGGTCATAGGCCAAATATCTCACACTTGCTTCCAAGGAAGCTTTGGCAACCCCCATGATATTGTAATTTTCCATGACGCGTTCACCGCCAAGATAAGTCAGGGTGACAATGCTGCCGCCATTCGGCATCAATTCCAGATCCTTCACGGCTTTGGCAACAGCCGAAAGCGAATACGAACTAATGTTGTGGGCAAGCAGAAAGCCTTCGCGCGTCACGTTCGTGTAATCGCCCCTCAATTCTTCTTTTCGGGCAAAAGCGATGCAGTGGGCAATCCCGTCAATCGTCCCTACTTCATTTTTGATCGTTTGGAAACAAGTCTGGATCTGCTCGTCGCTTTCCACATCGCATTGCAGGATGAGATAGTCTTTCCGGTTCAAAGTTTCGGCAAGTTCAAGGACGCTTTTTTCATTCCGTTCAAGCGCATATGTAAAAATAATCCTTGCACCCGCCGCATCGAGTGCCTGGGCAATCCCCCAGGCAATGCTGCGCTTATTCGCAACGCCCATGACAACAAAAGTTTTGTCTTCTAAAGATAAATGCATATTTTTAACTCCTTTTTCCACGTTTTATACATGTTATTAGCACCTAGTACCAATTCTACATGAACTTTCCGGTTTTGAAAAGCACAGCTGCGTTTTCTTTGTATATGTTTTCCGGGTAAAAGTAAAATAATATAGTGTGTTGTTAAATAAGGAGAGAGTTTTATGAAGATTGATATTATCGGTGATATTCACGGATGCATGCCGGAGTTTAAGGAACTGACGGAAAAATTAGGGTACAGCTGGAAAAACGGCATTCCTGTCCATCCAGATGGGCGGATCGTCGGGTTTGTCGGTGATTTAACCGACCGCGGCCCGGCATCTTTGAAAGTGGCTGACACTGTATGGCGGCTGTGGAAAAAAAGGCTCGGCATTTACGTTCCCGGCAACCACTGCAATAAGCTTTACCGTTATTTTTTGGGCAGAAATGTCCAGCAGACGCACGGGCTTGAAACGACCGTCGCAGAGTATAACGCGCTCCCGGCCAAAGAACAGGCGCGGCACCGGAGGCAATTTATAGACCTATATGAAAAGTCCCCGCTTTACCGGGTTTTGGACGACAAAAACTTGATTATCGCCCATGCCGGCATCCGGCGCCGGGACATCGGCCGCATGAACAAAGCGGTTCAAACTTTTGTCCTTTACGGCGACATTACCGGGGAAAAACATCCGGACGGGACACCGGTGCGCCGTGACTGGGCAAAAGAAGACAGGGGGAAAAGCTGGATTGTGTACGGCCACACACCTGTAAAAGAACCGCGGTTTATCGGCCATACCGTCAATATTGACACCGGCTGTGTATTCGGCGGAAAACTGACAGCACTGCGGTACCCTGAAATGGAAACGGTATCCGTCCCCTCCTCCATGCCGTATGTGGAAGAAAAATTCAGGGCGTATGATTAACCGGGCATGATTTTGAAAAACATGAAACGGCCGGGAATACATCCGGACCATCGGGAATCTACCATTCTTTTCTTCCAGGTTTATAATATACCTAAAAATGGCGGCTCCAAATGAAAACTCATTTCCCGCCCTGAAACCGGGTGCTCGAACCGGAGCGCGCTGCAGTGAAGCGCCTGCCGGGGATATAGAGCTGTACTGCCGCCATACAGCTCATCACCCACAAGCGGATGGCCGATATAGGATAAATGCACGCGGATTTGATGCGTCCGTCCGGTGTCAAGCCTTAGCTTCACATGTGCAAACGCCGGATACTGGCGGACTACCTCGAAATGGGTCCGGGCAAATTGGCCGTCCTCCCTCACTTCGCGTTCAATGATGCTTGTATCTTTCCTGCCGATCGGCGCTTCAACGGTGCCGCTTTTTTCCGTAAAAATGCCTTCCGCCAGTGCTTCGTATGTGCGGCGGATACGGCGGTTCTGTTGCATCAGGCTGAACAAATAATGCACATAGCGGTTTTTTGCAATGAGCACAAGCCCGGACGTATTCCGGTCCAGCCGCGTTACAATGTGGATGGCGGATTCGATCCCGTTTTCCCGGTAATACCCCATCACGGCATTCGCAAGGCTTCCGGACGGATGCTCACGCGACGGGATTGTATTCATGGATGCCGGTTTGTTGGCGACAAGCACACTCTCATCTTCGTACACGCGCTCAAATGGGATGTTTTCCGGCTGGAGCGAACGGCTCGGGGTTTCTTTCGGAAAAATAACAGACACCTCATCGCCTGTCCGCAGCACGTAACGGACCGTTTTTTCCCGTCCGTTCACCAAAATCGTGCCGCCGCGGAATTTTATATCCGCAAGCGCCCTCTTTGAGATATGGTGCATTTTCAAAAACTGTTTTAATTCCTGGCACGCCTCATGTTCTGCAATTTGCCACGTCAAACTCAATCGGGACATCTTTTCACCTAATCTGATATAAAAGAATCGTGCACCCTTTTCCAAAAAGGAAGCGGCCTAAAGCGGGCAAAGCGGATTTTTTCCTTTGCCACACGGTATTGGATTGCCCGCACTTCTTTATGGAGCAGCGTCAAATGGTCGATCGTCACAAGAAAATCTTTCTGCCGAACCGGTTTTAACACACATGTATGATGGGCCGGCAAAATGAGCGGGGAACCGATCGTCCGGAACACTTTATTGTTGATTGAAGCCATTTCCGTTAATTGGATGGACTGCAGAGACGGATGGACAATTGCTCCGCCAAGCGCCTTGTTGTAAGCTGTACTCCCGGACGGCGTGGCGAGGCACAGGCCGTCGCCGCGGAAACGTTCAAAATGCTGCCCGTTGATTTCAACGTCAATCACAAAAGTACCGTCCACGCATTTCACCGTCGATTCGTTTAAAGCGAGATACCTCGTCTCCAGACCGCCGTGCTCATATGAGATTTTTGCTTCAAGAAGGGGGTATTCAACCGTGTTATACGTTTTATGCGCGATCGCGTCCACCAGCTCCTCAATTTCATCCGGCACCCAGTCGGCATAAAAGCCGAGGTGGCCGGTGTGCACCCCGACAAAAGCGGTCCGGTCGAGCCGCGAACTGTACCTGTGAAAAGCATACAAAAGCGTACCGTCCCCGCCGACCGAAACGACGATATCCGGCTGTGCCTCATTATACACAAGCCCGGAATCCTGCAAGTATGTTCGAATTTGTTGCATCCAAATATTGGATTCCGTATCCCCTTTTGAAGTGATTGCAAATTTCATTTCGTTCAACTTCCCCCCATCCTCCAAGTTACTTCTGCAACAGTATAGCAGTTTTATTGCGACTTTTGGTCAGCTTGTTCTTTGTTTTTCGTAAAATACATTTGCGCTTCCTGGATTTCTTCTCGAATTTCCGACATTTCTTCATCAAGGCGGAAAGCGGCTTCGGCGGCCCGTTTCAGCCGCATGTTGATCTCTTCCGGAAACCTGCCCTTATATTTGTAATTTAAAGAATGCTCGATCGTTGCCCAAAAATTCATTGCCAATGTACGGATTTGGATTTCCGCCAGAATTTTCTTTTCCCCGCGGATCGTCTGCACCGGGTATTCTATGATGACATGGTACGAACGATAGCCGCTCGGTTTTTTATTGGAAATGTAGTCTTTTTCTTCGACGATCCGGAAATCGTTCCGCCGCCGCAGCAGTCCGACGACAATTTTAATATCATCGACAAATTGGCACATCATCCTGAGCCCGGCAATATCCTGCATTTCTTCCTCAAGCCGGTCAAGCGGGATGCCTTTCATGGCCGCTTTTTCGATAATGCTTGCGACCGGCTTCACACGCCCTGTGACAAATTCGATTGGGGAATGGGTGTGCTCTTTTTCGAATTGGGCGCGCATGCCTTTTAACTTCACTTTCAATTCATCAACAGCCTGTTTATACGGGGTTAAAAATTCATCCCAGTCTGCCATTGCCATATCCCCTTCACCTCTTTGGATCTCATTCCACGCTGAAAATGGCCTCCACATTTTCCAGCATCTTATTGCCGTAATTGCTATTGCCCCGGATGTTTTCCAGCAAATACCGGAATTCATCTTCCAGCTGTACAAGTTCCAATTTTGCATCTTTTGAAACAGCAACAACCCTTTTATGTTCTAATACAGCTGACCGGAGCCCATGCCAAACAGGAACGGGCAAAAATAAATATGTATAATCATCTTCTCCATCAACTTCAGCCAAATAGATGAATGCACAGGCATCCGAGTCGACAATCATCTGCCCGCATGGCCTAAGATGCTCCAGTGAAACGGACGGATCACTGCAATGCAGCACAAGTGTATCCCCTTCCCATTCAGGTCGTCCTAGTTCAATGATTTTGCGCAACACTCTCTCCTCCTGTACTTTACCCTCCTTAGGCTGCCGGAAAAACCGGGCAGCAGCCGGAATCAATATGCAGCCACCTTTTATTTTACCATAACTCATCCGGGATAGACACTTTCACACCGATGATCCCTTTAGTATAATGAAGTTTGGACGGGAGGCCAGGAAATGGGCAAAGAAATTGAAATTGAACTGAAAAATTTAGTTTCCAAAAAAGATTTTTACCACATTGCCGGAGCATTTGGCATGCAGGAGGAAGATTTTACTTTGCAGGAAAATTTTTATTTTGATACCCCTGATTTTGCTTTAAGAAGCTTAAAATCTGCGCTGCGGGTGCGGAAGAAGGCGGGCGGCTTCCAACTTACGCTAAAAACGCCGGAACATGTCGGGCTTTTGGAAACAAACCAATTGATCGGGGAAGAAGATTTTCAGCACATGATCACGGGCAGCACATTTCCGGAAGGTGAAGTATACGAAAAATTGGCGGTGCTCGGAGTGCCGGCCGAAAATCTGGAATATTTCGGCACGCTTGCCACAAAGCGCGCCGAAACGGGATTTAAAGGCGGCATCCTCGTGTTCGACCATAATTTCTATTTGAACAAAGAAGATTTTGAGTTAGAATATGAAGTAAGTTCACTGGAAACAGGCACAAAACATTTTATAACATTGCTGGATCAGTACGGCATCCCGTACCATCCGGCAAAAAGTAAAGTTCTCCGTTTTTATGAAACAAAATTAAAGGAGCAGTAAGTCATGACGACCATCAGCCAGTTAGCATCATTCATGGAAATGCAAGCGTTGCAGTCGCTTTCTTTAGGCAACACTTCTTCCATTGGAACGGGAAGCACCTCCTCCCTCTTTCAGGAAATGCTGTCGCTTTTGATTGAGGAAACTTTGGAAAACGAATCAGGAAGCAGCCAGGGGGATTCTTCGTCCGGAAATGCAAGTTCCGGGACGGACTCTTCGGCCGCAGCTCTATATGCTTTAATGGGGTTGAATGCTTTGAGCAGCCCGCTGCTTCCGTATTCAGCCGGGGATATGGGTTCCGGTTCAGATTCATCCGCTACAGCTTTATACGCTTTAGCCGGAAGTCCGCTACTTTCAAATTTGGCCGGATATACAACTGCGGCGGATTCTTCAGATCAATCCGGCATCAGTTCAAAGGATGCTTCCAATACAAACACGGATGCAACAGATGGCGGCAGCATTCCAAAAGATCTCAGCTCGATTATTTCGCGGGCATCCGAAAAATACGGCGTGCCGGAAAATCTTATCAAAGCGGTGATCCAACAAGAATCCGATTTTAAAACGGATGCTGTCAGTTCGGCAGGCGCAGCCGGCCTAATGCAGCTCATGCCCGGTACTGCCGCCAGCCTTGGCGTTACAGATGTAATGGATCCCGGACAAAATGTGGATGCCGGCACAAAGTATCTAAAGACCCTATTAGACAAATACAATGACAATGTACAACTGGCCCTCGCCGCCTATAATGCGGGACCGGCAAACGTCGACCGGTATGGGGGTATCCCGCCATTTAAAGAAACACAAAATTACGTTGCTTCAATCATGGACAATTTAACATAACCTGACCGAAAAAACGCCGCCTGTGCGGCATTTTTCATGAAATAACGGTTATTCCACGCACCAGTAAGCTGGGGGCGGGCTGTCTATATCAGGAAAAACCGGGAAAAGCGGGCCGGTATCGCCTGAGGTAATTGATGTAAAAAAGCGGATTGTTTGAGTTAGTCCCGTCCCCTTTGATAAAATAAACGTACAAATGGAAGAACATTCGACAAAAATTTTGAAATAAAATCCTGTCCTGCGTATTAAGCATATAAGCAAGATGAAAACAAGAAAAAGGAGCAGTTATTCTATGATGGGAAAGAAAACTGTGCCGTATGATGTCATCGGGGGAGAAAAACTCGGCCAACTTGTCGATGCATTTTACAAGCGGGTAGCAAAACATCCGGATTTAATTCAGATTTTTCCTGAAGATTTAACGGAAGTTGCCAGGAAACAAAAACAGTTTCTGACACAGTTTTTAGGTGGGCCGCCCCTCTATACCGAAGAACACGGCCACCCGATGCTGCGGGCGCGGCACTTGCCGCACGAAATTACGCCGAAGCGTGCAAAAGCATGGCTGTCCTGCATGAGCGGCGCAATGGATGAAGTGGGTTTGGAAGGAGAAGTCCGCGATTTCTTTTTTTCAAGGCTTGTATTGACCGCACAGCATATGGTGAATACTCCGGATCAAGTACCGGGTGACGGAAATTGAAAAACATGCTTGATTTTATGAAACATACCGGCTGTTTGCCAAAACCACTGGAAATTTATGTATTTGTTGATCCGCTTTGCCCGGAATGCTGGGCGCTTGAGCCGATTTTAAAAAAACTGCGACTGGAATATGGCATCTATTTCCGGTTCAGGCACGTGCTGATCGGTAAGCTGGCTAATTTAAATGACAATCCGAAAAAGCATGAAGCAATGGTGGATTATTGGGAAAAAACGGCCAGCCGGACAGGAATGTCCTGTGATGGAAGTTTGTGGATCGAGAATCCGATTACTTCGCCATATATTGTTTCAATCGCCATTAAGGCAGCCGAACTCCAGGGGAAGAAACAGGGATTACGGTTTTTGCGGAAAGTGCAGGAACTCGTTTTCCTTGAAAAGCAAAATATATCGGATATTGATATTTTATTGGAATGTGCGAAAGAAGCCTCATTGGATGTGGATGAATTTTTGCACGATATCCATTCCGAAAGCGCGGCAAAGGCATTTCAGTGCGATTTAAAAATTACTTCGGAAATGGAAGTGACCGAAAGCCCGTCTCTCGTTTTCTTTAATGAGAATATTGAAGATGAAGGATTAAAAATTTCCGGCCTTTATTCCTATGATGTTTATGTCCAGGTCCTTCAGGAAATGCTGGGCAAACGCCCTGCCCCGATGCCGCTGCCACCATTGGAAGATTTTTTGAAGTTTTTTGGGATCGTGGCATCAAAAGAAATTTCGGTCGTTTATGATATGCCTATCCATGAGGCGGAAAAAGAACTGAAGAAACTCGTTTTACAGCAAAAAGTACAAAAAATAAACGGCAAGCACGGCTCGTTTTGGAAATATATCAGCTAACCCCCTCCCATTTATTCACAACGGGGGTTTTTTAATTGATGAAGATTTTTAAGACAGGCTTTTATGTTGCATCGGCTGTATTTGGGGTGAAGGACATTCGGGAGCGGATTTCCTTGATTTTGTCCTTCATCCCGTCTCTAACGGACATTTCGGCATTGTTTTCCCGCTGAGATGGTTTTTAACGCAGGATCTTTGAAATGGACTTTGTGACCTCTTAAAAAAAGTTCCTTAACCGCTCTCCAAAAGTTATAATGAAAGAGGCCTTGCATTTGCAAGGCCTCTTTCAACACGAACAAAGGGGATGGGAGAAATTTTTCACGGTCAAACAAAGGGGTATGTTTGCTTGTGATCAACTTCACATCTATATAATATCATTGAACGATGTCGAATGCAAGTACTTGTTAAAGTGTTCACATATTCGTCATATTTTCGTTCATCACGCCTTTGCTGCCATATTCTTTTGAGCATGAACATAAAATGGCAATGAAACACTTTGCAAAGGAGCCAACAAATGAAGAAATTAAAACTGTCAACGCTGGCTGCCGGCTTCTCCATTTTATTTTGTCTGAATTTGTTCGGGTTGATGAAACTGCTGCCCCTTTTCATCACTTCCCCGCTTTTGTTTATGGCAATTTTCGTTTTGCTCTTGTATTTAAACCGCCGCAACACGTTTAAAGGCTTCCACCGGCCATCCGCCCGGCGTCGCATGTAAAAGCGGCGGCGGAAGCCGGTCATCCGCCGCCGCAATTCCATCAGCCAAGCAAGCTTTCCATTTCATTTAATTTTTCTTCAAACACTTTTAAAGCATCTTCAATCGGCTGGGAGGACGTCATATCGACGCCTGCTTTCCTCAGCACTTCGATCGGGTAATCCGAGCTGCCGGCGCTTAAATAGCCGATATAGCGTTTGACGGCCGGTCCGCCTTCTTCCAAAATTTGCTTGCTCAAAGCGGTTGCCGCGCTGAAGCCCGTCGCATACTGGTAAACATAATAATTGTAATAAAAATGCGGGATGCGCGCCCATTCAAGCCCGATTTCTTTATCGATCACAATATCCTTTTCGCCGAAATATTTTTGGTTCAGCTTATAATATTCGTTTGTTAAAAGTTCCACCGTCAGCGCTTCACCGTGCTGCGCTTTTTGGTGGATCAAATGTTCAAACTCGGCAAACATTGTCTGGCGGAAAACGGTGCCTCGGAAGCCTTCCAGATAATGGTTCAGCAAATAAATGCGCTGTTTCTCGTCTTTGATCGTTTTTAACAAATAATCGTTCAAAAGCGCTTCGTTGCATGTCGAAGCCACTTCCGCCACGAAAATGGAATAATCCCCGTAAGGATACGGCTGGTTTTTCCTTGTATAGTAGCTGTGAACGCTGTGGCCGAGTTCGTGTGCAAGTGTGAAAACATTGTCAATATTATCCTGCCAATTCAGCAAAATATACGGATTTGTGCCGTATGCGCCCGATGAATAGGCGCCGCTCCGTTTCCCTTTGTTTTCCACAACATCGATCCAACGGTTTTCAAACGCCTGTTTTAAAATGTCCTGGTATTCTTTGCCGAGCGGATGCAGGCCTTCAAGCACGATTTCTTTCGCCTTTTCGTAGGTGACTTCCATATCGACATCCTGGACAAGCGGTGTGTAAAGATCATACATATGCAGCTCATCAAGTTTCAGTACTTTTTTCCGCAAAGCAACATACCGCTGCAACAGGCCCAAATGCTGATTGACCGTTTCCACCAGCTGGTCATAGACTTTTTCCGGAATATGGTTAGCCGACAATGCTGCTTGGCGCGCCGAATCATAATGGCGGATTTGGGCGACGACGTTGTTCTTTTTCACCTGGCCGCCGAGGGTGCTTGCGAATGTGTTCGTGAACTGCCCGTATATGGCATATAATTTTTGGAACGCCTCTTTGCGGACACGCCGGTCTTTGCTTTCCAATAACCGCGTATAGCGGCCGTGCGTAATTTGCACTTCGTTGCCGTTTTCATCTATAACTGTCGGAAACTGCAGATCGGCATTGTTCAGCATGCCGAAAGTTGTACTTGACGTATTTAATACTTCCGACATCTGGGCAAGCAGCGCCTCTTCTTCTTTGGATAATATATACGGGCGCATTTCATTGATTTCTTCCAAAGCATGTTTATATAACTTCAGCGGTTCGTATGTTTCCAGGAAGTTGTTCAATTTTGCTACGTCGATTGACAGGATTTCCGGCACGATAAACGCAAAAGCACTGCCAACCTGGGCAGCAAGGCTTTTCGCTTTGCTGTCCATCCCTTGGTAAAAGGCATTGGTTGTGTCCTGGTCATAGCGCATATGCGCATATGTATACAGTTTTCCGAACCTTTCCGTCACTTCATCCTGGAATTTTAAGGCGGCATAAAGCTGCTCGGCGCTTTCCCCGAGTTTTCCCTGGAACGAAGAGGCCCCTTCCAGCTTTTCTTTTACTGCTTCGTATTCTTTATTCCAATCTTCATCCGTAGGGAAAATATCTTCCAGCTTCCAAGTCAGTTTTTCCGGGACTTCATTCCGGCTTGGCAAGGTATGCACTTTATTCCCGTTTACCATCAATTTTCCTCCATTCTTCTCAAAAAATTCCTTCTTTTTTCATTCTAACGTACAGCGCACAATCCCGCTACTGATCTGTCTTCATAAAATGGGCGGGAGCCGTAAAGTTATATTATGCTCCATCCCGTCCAGTTCTTCCATATTTTTTGGAAAGCAGATGTTTTTATTCATCATATATTTCGTTTTTCCGGCTTCTTCCCAATATCCCAGCCGGGTCAGCGTCTGCGCATATTCAAACAGCATCACTTTAACGACATTTTTCTCGTGTACAAACGGGGTTTTTCGCAGTTCAATTTCTTTTTTTCCGACCCGCCTGAAAAATAACGAAACCATTTCATCCAGCGAAACACATGCTTTTTGCATTATGGCACTGGAAAAATCTTTCCAAACATAAAACTGCCATACAACCGGATGCTGTTTGCAAATGGCCATCTGTTTCAGCGGCAGTCCGATAAAGGACGGCAAAAATAGCGGGTGCAGCCCGGATTCATACACCTGGCGTAAAAAAGGATCTAGAAATGCTTTTCCGAACTGGACCTTCATCCGTATCCAGTTCCGCCTCTCCGAAAACCAGTCAACCAAAGAAAGCGGAAACGTTTTGGTGTGAAATTGCACATCAGTAAAAGGAAATGCAAAGGAAGACAGTGGTTTTTCATCATAAAGGGCATGAAATCTTCTGGAAGAGGCCGGGACCATGCGGAATAACATACAGAGGGCTTGCTTTTTAGGAAAGTAACTGAATAAATAGAAATAATGTTTACGAATGTATCTTAAAAAATATAATTGGAAGTCCGTGCAAGTAAAAACATCCGGCCCTTTTCCAGCTTCTTTCCGGCAAGGGTAGCCGCCCAATATCCATACGGGCAGGATGTTCAGGCTTTTGTACCCTTCCGTCCGTTTCATGATCTGCCTGAACGGGATCGGGGAGCATTGGTATTCGACGGCAAACAGCTGCCCGTTTTTTCGGACAAGCAGATCGGCCCTTTGCTGAATGGACGGGATATATTGTTCAAGGGTAACCTCCAGGTCCTGCCCCTTCAGCCATAAATATAAATCTTTCTTGCCCTGTAAATGCATTGGGCTCTCAGGTTCGGAAGAATTAACACAATCGGAATGGCGGTAGTGGGAAAAATGGGGGGTGATTTGGTTACCGATCTTTAAAATAAGGGGTTCGCGGCAGTCCCGGCAATAAAAGGTGTTAGAGGCTCTCAAATTTTGAAGTTCATTCCTTGTAAAGCGTTTTGTCAGCATAACCAGCTCCCCCCGCTGATTCAGCGCAGAAAGCAACGGCATCATCTCCTTTTTAATTCAAATTCTCCGTCAAGGCTGAAAATCCTTCTTTTTATTTTTCGGGGCAAACTGGCTGCACAAAAAAATCGATGCTTTGCCTGCATCGATCGTGTATCCATTAAAAATACGAGTTTAATTTCGCGAATACATCTCTGTCAATAATTAAATTGCCGTACTCCTGCAACCGGTGGCTCGTGATGGATGCAATGTCGCAATATTCAAGCAGCTGGCTCAACATAAAATCATTCTCCTCTTCGCTTGCATCTTCCGGGAAAATAACATGGAGATAGTATTTCCCTTCAAAGGAATACAGTTTTGTTTTGACACCTTCCATCCGGTAATTCTTCGACAAAGCAATCAAATCTTCAATGTCTTTGAAATACAGCACCTGCTCCAAAAGATCACTATCCGCAAACCCATGATGCAAGGAAGTATGGAAATTCTCGTCAAAAAATTCTTCAAGCTGTTCATTTACAGTAAAATCCTTCAATTTATCTTCCGGAATTGGCAGTTCAAAACGCTGCCCGTCTTTCGACAATTGGGCTTTCGTTACCAGCACTTCCAAGCCTTTTTCCAGCGCCTGCACTTGTATCCAAAGCGGGCCTTCAGGGTCGAACACCTCGTCTTCCGTATGGATCTCATCCATCATTTCCCAAAAAAGCTCCTCGCTTCTTTCCCGGTCATACCAGATTTCTTCACGATTAAACCCGCGTTTTTCTATATCAACATACGAAATATAAAACTTCACCGTGTTCTCATTGATTCTTTCAATTTCCATACAACAACTCTCCCTTCTATTAAGTGTTGTGAAGGGACTCGTTCCCCCATTCAGGCACATTTAGGTTACCTTGTACTTTTATTTTATGATAAAAGACAGGCGAATGGAAATAAAAAAACTTGTTTTTTTTAAATTCCACGCAGGCCTACCACTTAACATTT
Source organism: Weizmannia acidilactici (assembly GCF_008974225.1). Lineage (NCBI taxonomy): Bacteria > Bacillati > Bacillota > Bacilli > Caryophanales > Bacillaceae > Heyndrickxia > Weizmannia acidilactici. Next base: position 59,333 of record NZ_BKZR01000006.1, read on the forward strand.
CACCGCTATTGTGCCCTGCATCTTTTTTGTATTGTAGCCGATTCCCCGGGGGAATTCAAGACAAAATTTTCTAAATATATATCCGCTTATTTACGAAATGATGACATAATTTCCCGTATTTTCCGCCCATAGAAAAAAACCTTCCAAGCCGTACTTGGAAGGGGCAGCAGGCGTACAGACACCCGGTTAATTGACAAGCTTTTGCGCTTCCCTGAGCTGGAAGGTGCGCACTTTCCGCGGGAGGAAACGCCGGATTTCATCTTCATTGTAACCCACTTGCAGGCGTTTTTCATCCACAATAATCGGCCTTCTCAGCAATCCCGGATTTTTCTGGATCAGTTTATACAACTCTTGAAGCGGAAGGGCATCCAAATCAACGTTCAGTTTTTGGAAAGTTTTCGAACGTGTGGAAATAATTTCGTCCGTCCCGTCTTCCGTCATGCGCAAGATTCCTTTAATTTCATCGAATGTAAGCGGTTCGGAAAAAATATTGCGTTCTGTATACTCAATGTGGTTTTCTTCAAGCCAGTTCCGAGCTTTTCTACAAGATGTGCAACTAGGTGAAGTGTACAATGTTACCATCTATCATTCACACTCCTAAAAAATTATATTTTACATTTACAGCAAGATTATTAGATTAAAATTACTTTAATAAAACAATCTATATTATGTATTATACACGATTTCCGGGATATTGAATATATTTTTTTGAAAAATATATTTCGCAATTTTTCGGAGCGCATTAATCATTTTACATTACCCCTTTTAACCGTATTTAAACATTTTTTTCTTAAATTTCTATGAAAAATAGAAGGGAATTAAAAAAGAACGCACTTTCAAATAGCGTGCGTTCTTTTGGCTTAATTGAGAATGGTCAGCCATTGTATGCTTTTTTGTACTGCTCCAATTCCCTTTCGGAGCAGTAAACAAAATGGTTTGGGGCGACTTCCCGCATTTTTACTTCTTCACCTGCACGATATTGGTGGACGGACGGGTCATAAATTTTCCGCTTCCGGGTACGCTCATAATCAGGATCAGGAAGCGGAATGGCGGATAGCAGCGATTGTGTATACGGGTGGAGCGGATGGTTGTACAAATCGTCGGCATCGGCCAGTTCCACCAATTTGCCGAAATACATGACGCCGATCCGGTCGCTGATGTATTTGACCATCGATAAATCGTGGGCAATAAACAAATACGTCAGATTATGCTCTTTTTGCAATTTCTTCAATAGGTTGACCACCTGGGCTTGGATCGACACGTCAAGCGCGGAAATCGGCTCATCGGCGATAATAAATTCCGGATTGACCGCAAGCGCTCTTGCAATACCGATCCGCTGCCGCTGCCCGCCGGAAAATTCGTGTGGATAACGGTTTGCATGTTCTTTGTTGAGGCCGACCGTTTCCAGAAGTTCATATACACGGTTCATCCGCTCTTCTTTCGATTTTGCAAGCCCGTGGATATCGATCCCTTCCGCAATGATATCCGCCACTTTCAGGCGCGGGTTGAGCGATGCGTACGGATCCTGGAAAATCATCTGCATTTTTTGGCGGAGCTGTTTCAACTCATTTTTGGACATTTTGCCGTGGACATTTTTCCCTTCGTACAATACTTCCCCGGCCGTTGCATTATACAGGCGGATGATTGTCCGTCCTGTTGTCGACTTGCCACATCCGGATTCCCCGACAAGCCCGAGCGTTTCTCCTTTGTAGATGTCGAAAGTGATGTCATCCACGGCCCGTACTTCATTTGCCTTTCCTACATTAAAATATTGTTTTAAATGTTTCACTTCAATCAGTTTTTCTTTTGTTGCCATCTTACTTTTCCTCCTCAACCGGAGCCGGGCGCACAACACCCTTAAACTTATTCATCCTCTTTTTCACGGCTTCCGGCGGTTCCACTTTCGGGGCGTCCGGATGCAAAAGCCATGTCGCCGCATAATGCGTATCGGAAACCTTAAACATCGGCGGTTCTTTTTCAAAATCAATCTTCATCGCAAACTTGTTCCTTGGCGCAAATGGATCTCCTTTAGGCGGGCGGAGCAAATCAGGGGGCGTGCCCGGGATAGCATATAGTTCCTCGTCTTTCACATCCAGGCTTGGCATGGAGCTGATTAACCCCCATGTATAAGGATGCTTCGGATTATAAAAAATTTCATCAACGGTGCCGATTTCAACAATTTTCCCGGCATACATGACCGCCACGCGATCGGCAACATTCGCCACAACGCCCAAATCATGGGTAATGAAAATGATAGATGTTTCAATTTTCGACTGCAGGTCTTTCATTAGATCAAGAATTTGAGCCTGAATCGTAACGTCCAGCGCAGTTGTAGGTTCGTCCGCAATTAAAATTTTCGGATTACATGCAAGCGCAATCGCAATGACAACGCGCTGCCGCATTCCGCCGGAGAATTGGTGCGGATATTGTTTGAACCGTACCTCCGCTTTCGGAATGCCGACCAGTTTTAAAAGCTCAATAGCGCGTTTTTTTGCCTCGCTTTTATGTAATTTCTGATGTTTTAACAACGGTTCCATGATTTGCTTGCCGATCGTCATCGTCGGATTTAACGAAGTCATCGGATCCTGGAAAATCATTGAAATGTCTTTGCCGCGGATCGTCTGCATTTTTCGTTCGGATGCTTTTACAATATCTATGCCGTTAAACAGGATTTCTCCCGATTTAATTTCAGAGTTATTCGGGGGCAGCAGCCGCATGATAGCTTTCGTTGTAACCGATTTTCCCGAACCGGATTCCCCCACGATTGCCAATGTTTCACCTTTTTTTAAAGTAAAATTCACACCGCGGATCGCCTGTACTTCACCGGCAAAAGTGTGGAAAGAAATATTTAAATCTTTTACTTCCAATATATTTTCCATAAAAGGCTCACCTCGCTTCACCATTAATCTCGCATTTTCGGATCAAATGCATCCCGTAAACCATCACCCAATAGATTAAAGGCAATCAAAAGAATACAAATGACAGCCGCCGGAATCCACAATTGGAATGGCAAAAATTGGAACGTTTGATAACCGTCCTGGATCAATGTACCAAGGGATGCTTTCGGTGCCTGCAATCCAATCCCGATAAAACTTAAAAATGCTTCAAAGAAAATGGCAGTCGGAATCGTAAACATTGTATTGATGATGATAACGCCGGCCAAATTTGGCAGCAAATGTTTGAATAAAATCCTTGTATTCGATGCGCCCAAAGTTTTTGCAGCCAATACATATTCCATATTTTTCAATTTCAGCACCTGCCCGCGTACAACCCGAGACATGCCAAGCCAGCCGGTAGTAACCATTGCCACCGTGATCGACAAAATCCCCGGTGCAAAAATGAGCAGCATGAGGATAACAACAATGAGGTTCGGTACCCCGTAAAGAATTTCAACAATCCGCTGCATCACATTATCGACCTGCCCGCCTTTATAGCCTGAAATTAAGCCGTAAGTTACCCCGATCACCATATCAATTAATGCGGCAAGAAAAGCGATATAAAGGGATACCCTTGTCCCTTGCCAAACCCTTGAAAACAGATCACGGCCGAGCGAATCAGTGCCAAACCAGTAATAATCTTTAATATGCTTTTGTTCATAAACATTGACTTTTTTCCCTGCGATCTCCTGTGTTCCGTCAAAAATGCCAAGCTTTTCAATTCCTGGAATTCTTGGCGGCAGGTTGATCCGCGAAGAATCTTGGGTATAAGGATCATACTTAGAAAGTGACGGGCCGATTGCCGCCATGATAATGAGCAAAATCAGGATAATTAAACTCGCAATCGCCGCTTTATTTTTCCTTAGGCGCAGCCAAGCATCCTGCATAAAAGACAGCTGCGGCTTTTCAATCACATCCGCGTCTTCATGATTTACTTCAACAAGTTCAAACATATCTTTTGAAATCGTTTCATTGGTGCTTGTGCTCATGAATTATTCCCCCCGGCTAAACGAATTCTCGGGTCGATAATGCCATACAATATATCAACAATTAAAGTACATACGACCAAGACAAATGAGTAGAAAATTGTTGTACCCATAATAATTGGGTAATCGTTCATTTGAATTGATTTTACAAATTGCTCCCCGATTCCCGGAATCGAAAAAATTTGCTCAATCACCATTGATCCCGTCAAAATGGCTGCGGTCGTAGGACCCAAAACAGTAATTAACGGAATTAAAGCATTTCGAAGCGCATGTTTAAAGGCAATATCACGATATGAATTTCCTTTCGCTTTTGCCAAAACAATATAATCCGAACTTAAAACATCAACCAGCTCTGTCCGGATAAACCGGGCAGCTGTAGCAACGGGACCAATAGCGAGAGCAATGGTAGGCAATATAGTTGAAGAAAAACCATCCCAGGATGCAACCGGCAACCATTGTAGTTTTACGCCTACAAAGTATTGCAAAGCTGCAGCAAATACAAACGAGGGAATTGAGACTCCGAGGATCGCAATCAATGTACTGCCGTAGTCAATCCAGCTGTTTTGGAACATTGCCGCCAACATGCCCAATATAATTCCGATAAGCGTACCCAGGATCATTGCCTGAATTCCCAGCTGTAAGGACGGACCCATCCGATTCAGAATGAGGTGCGTAACGGATTGGTTATCGAATTGGAATGAAATCCCGAGGTCACCTTGTGCCAGTTTTCCCATGTATTTTACATATTGGACAGGAACCGGATCATTGAGGCCATATTTTTCATTTAATATATGAATTTGTTCAGGAGAAAGTTTTTGCTGGTTTCGGAATGGCGTTCCCGGCAAAAATTTCATTAAAAAAAATGTAAAAGATGAAATCAAAAATAATGTGATCAAAAGGTAGATAATCCTTTGCGAGAGATACTTAACCACACCGGCACCTCCTAATAAAATGATTTACAATTTTCTTACAAAACTTCTCTTAACGGTCAAAAGAGAGTATCCCTAAAAGGAAATACTCTCCTTCGCCAATCAAACCTGATTTAAAATTATTTTTGAACATAAGCATCCCTGAAGGTTGTATCCGGACCGAACAAGTGGTCTTCTACGCCTTTAACATAAGGTTTTTGCAGGCGGAGATATGCACGTTGGTACAACGGCCCGATTGCGGCATCATTCATCAAGATTTTTTCTGCCTTCAGCATAACTTGCCAACGTTTTTCAGGGTTGTTCGCATAAGTTGTTTTTGCTTCATTGATTAGCTTGTCATATTGTTTATTGGAATAACCGGATTTATTGTTATCCCCGTTTGTGACAAACAGATCGAGGAATGTCATAGGGTCCTGATAGTCCGGTCCCCAACCGGCAAGCTGAATATCGTAGTCTTGGTTTGTATCCAATTGCAAGCGGTTTTTAAATGGTACGTTTTTCAGTTTGAGCGTTAAACCAGGTAAATTCTTTTCCAATTGGTTTTGGATAAATTCGCTTGATTTCTTGGCGTCGTCGGTGTCATCACCAAGCAGTTCAAACGTAAGACTCTTCACGCCAAGTTCTTTCAAGCCTTTTTCCCAGTATTTCTTAGCTTCCGAAGCATTATATTTTAGGAAATCTCCGTTTTCAGCACGGAAATCCTGCCCTGTTTTCGGATCTTTTACAAAGTCTTTCGGAACCAATCCGTTTGCAGGGATAGAACCGTTGCCTAATGTAGTATCAACATACGATTGTTTATCCACTGCCATTGCCAAAGCTTTGCGGATATTGATATTCGCTAAAGCAGTCTTCTTGCCGTTGCGCACTTCATTATATTTGAAGTAGAAGACGGAAGAAGTCGGATACGTATGGGCTTCTTTGCTGTTTTTATACTGCTGCGCATATTCGTTGCTCAAGCCGACACGGTCAACTTTGCCGGTGTTGTACAGGTTCACGCCGGTGTTAACCGCTTTGACAACTTGGAAATTGATTTGCTGCAATTTAACTTTATCTTTGTCATAATAATTCGGGTTTTTCACATATTTCCAGGTCAGACCTGTGCCGTTCCAATTTTTTAAGATAAATGGCCCGTTAAATAACATATTGTCGCTATTTGTCCCATATTTTTTCCCTTTCGATTCCACGAATTTTTGGTTTTGCGGGAAGTAGGTCGGGAATGCAAGCAATGATTTTAAGTATGGTGTCGGGCGTTCCAATTGGACTTGAAGCGTATAATCATCGATTGCCTTAACACCCAGTTCGCTCGGTTGCTTTTTGCCGGCCAAAATATCAGATGCATTTTTGATGACCCCGGCAAAAATATAGGAATATTGGGAGCCGACTTTCGGATTTACAGCCCTTTGCCATGAAAAGACATAGTCTTTCGCTGTTACAGGATCGCCATTCGACCATTTCGCATCTTTACGGAGTTTAAATGTATATGTCTTACCGTCTTTGCTTACAGTCGGTTCTTCGGCTGCATCAGCCAAATAGAGATTGTCATCTTTACCGATGCGGTAAAGGCCTTCCATCGTGTTTCCAAATAAGATGAAGCTTTCCTGGTCTGTTGCGAGCGTCGGATCGCCTGAAGGAATTTCAGCGCTAGCAATCCAGTTTAAGACTTGCTTTGTTGAGCTGTTGCCGCTTTTGCTGCCTGAACTGCTGCTGTTATTGCTGCCGCAGGCACCAAGCACAAGGGACAGCACAAAAGCCAAAGTCATGAAAACATAAAATTTTGACTTTTTCATCAGCTAACCACCCTTTTTTTATTTTTCTGAAAAGCAAGTGACTTTTCGAAATCAATTATACTAACATTTGTTTTACTTGTACATATTTTTTTATTGTTTTTTAATTACATTAAAAATAAGGAAAAAGTGAAAAAAATACCGCCACGCCAATATTGTAATCCCTTTCAAATCAATCAAAAATTTTAAAAAAACTATTATATTTGAATCAATTTCATAATTGCTCTTTTTAAAAATACAAAGACCTGTAGAATTTCTAAATTAACGTTTTTTAAATTGCCTTAGTTTTATGCAGCTTGTTGCCCTTGATTTAACATTGCGTTTATGCGGTCTGCGGCTAGTTTTGAAGCATTGTAAATAAGCGTTACGAGATCGAAATGTACTTTTGCCCGTTTTCCGGTCCGGTAACGAACATTGTTGAGCTGAAAGTATTCCTTTAAATATGCATTAACTCGTTCTACGGCGTTTGAAAATCGTTTTCCATGCCTTTGACCCCCGGGCAGGTGCTGTATATTTTCGAAGGTCTGTTGTGATCTTTACTTTGTACACTTTCTGGCAGATGCCTTCATCGAACCCAATCCTTTCAGGCTCATTCCGTTTATTGTAGGCCATCACAGAATGCTGCCCCATTCGATAAACCTGTGTATAAATGGGTTCGAAATCATAACCGGCATCAATTACTTCATGACGTAATAAAGGGAGTGGTAAGCGTTCCTGAATTCCTTTGAGTAACGGAATCTCTGCCTTGCCGTCATTCAGGCTGCCCGAAGAGAATAGAGTCTGTAAAATATATTGGCTTGATGTACTGACAGCCAGATGGCCTTTATAACCAAACCAAAAAACATTTTTACCTTCACTGTTCTTTTTGACGCCCCATTTCGGATCTTGTGGAACTTTCGTGCGTCATTCATCCAGAGGGGCATCCAGTTGAGCTTCTTTTTTCTTTTGGAAAAATGGCAGAGTCGCTTCTTTTTCAGCCTGTTCAGCGAGCCATTTTTCACGTTCTTCTTTGGACTTTCTCCCTCGTTTTTTATCGTAAGCCAGGAATAAGAGGATTCAGAAGGCGTATTGTCCGATACAAGAAAACCGCAGTTTAGCTTGAAGGTAATGTCTTCATTTAAACGTTTCACAAGATCCTTAACGGTTGGGATTCGTTCAACATAACGGACGAAAACTGAAATAATCATGGCGGCATAGTTTAATTCTTCAGGTGCACCAAGATGGGACTTCTTGGTTACTGAATGGCAGATTTTATTAAGATTTATAGCTGAAATAATGGCATCGTAACGATGGGTAGGTTCCATTTCGTATAATTCCTGGATGCCAAATAAACTCATTTGTCGTATAATGGTCACAGGGAGTGTCCCTCCAGTCTTTTTTGTTTTTTTCGTTAATTACCGTTATACAAGACTTGGGGAGGTACTTCCTTTTTTATGTTTTGAAAACCTTTGGACACAAGGACTTGGAATTTTGAAATTCACTCATTTAAATATTCTTTGCTAAATTTTTTACCAAGTCCCTTATGAACAACTGATTTCTAATATTTTTTTGCGCAGGCTTTTCCTTTATCTTTCCTTCTTTAAACATTTATGCAACATAATTTACGGTATGCGTGACATTTTTAATTTTTTTATTTCTTGAAATAAATTTAATTTAACTTATAAATATGTTTCGACATGTCTGGTAGTTTTCTATTTTGTTGTGTTCCTGTATAATGGACGAAAATGCTTGTTGCTGAAAGGTGAGCATATGTTTAAAAAGCTTGTCTATTGGTTTTTGTCTTCCCAGTTGCTTGTTTTCATCTGTTCTTTCACGTTTTATAAGCGGATCGACCTGCTTTGTTATATTAATACATCTTTTACAATCGGGGCGCTCTTGATCTTTTTTTCCTTGTCGGTTTTTATGCTCCGTACAGGTTTTTTTGATGCTTTTTTCTACGGTTTCCAGCGACTGTCGTCCAGATTTGACGGAGAAGTCCGTCCGCTGTCCAAACTGGTCTCGATTCACGTGCAAATGCCGTTTTTAACCGGCGTTGTGATGATGATTTTCATGGCAATTGCCCTTTTTCTGCAAAGTTCGTAAAGATTTCGCATTTTGACTTTTTTGCTTAATTTGATTATAATGGTGGCGGTACGTGAAAAGCGATGAGAAAGAATAGTACATTTGCCAGGGCATTTTAGAGAGTTTGTGGTTGGTGGGAACAAACATGCCGGGCAGATGGAATGGGCTTTCGAGCTCCGGGGATGAACGGATATTTTACCCTATTAGTTTCCGGCGTTTGCCTTGCGTTAACAAGGCCCCAATTTTTTGGAACTAAGCGGCCCGGCGTAAAGGGCACTTAGGGTGGCACCGCGGATCTATCCCATTCGTCCCTATTTGGATGAATGGTTTTTTATTTTTATGGAAAAATTTCAGCATGTCTTAGGAGGAAAAAGCAAAATGAGAACCATTTTTTCAGGCATCCAGCCGAGCGGAACGATCCATATCGGCAACTATCTTGGCGCAATGAAGCAGTTTGTTGAACTGCAGGACAGTTTTAATTGCTATTTTTGCATTGTGGACCAGCATGCCATCACCGTGCCGCAGGATCGGCTTGCGTTGCGCAAAAACATCCGAAGCCTTGCCGCTTTTTATGTCGCTGTCGGCATTGATCCGAAGAAAGCAACGCTGTTTATCCAATCAGAAGTACCGGCACATGCCCAGGCCGGATGGATGCTGCAGTGCGTTTCCTATATCGGAGAATTGGAAAGGATGACGCAGTTTAAAGACAAATCGGCAGGAAAAGAAGGCGTATCGGCCGGCCTATTGACATACCCGCCGCTGATGGCTGCTGATATCCTGCTATACAGCACAGATCTTGTGCCGGTCGGTGAAGACCAGAAACAGCATTTGGAATTGACGAGGGATTTGGCGGAAAGATTTAATAAACGGTATTTGGAAATTTTTACATTGCCTGACATCAAGCTCTCTGAATCAGGCGCACGGATCATGTCCCTGCAGGATCCGACAAAAAAAATGAGTAAATCCGATCCGAATAAGAAAGCCTTTATTTCACTTCTTGATGACCCGAAACTGGTCGATAAAAAAATTAAAAGCGCCGTTACCGATTCGGACGGCGTCGTGAGATATGATAAGGTAAACAAACCAGGCATCTCCAATCTGCTCGTTATCTACTCCAACTTCAGCGGCCTGTCCATTGAAGAATTGGAAAGGAAATACGAGGGGGTCGGTTACGGGGCATTTAAAGCTGACCTTGTGGATGTAATCAATGATGCGCTTGCCCCGATCCAGCACCGTTATTACGAACTGATTGAATCGGAGGAATTGGACCGCATTTTGGATGAAGGCGCGGAAAAAGCTAATATTGTGGCAGGAAAAATGCTGAAGAAAATGGAAAATGCAATGGGGCTCGGCAGGAAAAAACGCCACTGAACCAATGCAAAAAACGAGTTGCGATTTAGTACGCAACTCGTTTTTACATGAGTTCGCTTTTTTCATTGTGTTCAAGTTCCCAAAGTTTTTCAAAGAACGGTTGTCCTTTTATCAAGTTTTCGCACAACTGCTCGTGTTTTTCAGACCACCCTGTTTTTGTTTCCTCATAAAGCCGCTCCCACACAAGATCAAAATCCATAAATTGAATTTGTTCATATTTTTCCGGCGACCATTCAGTATACCAATACCGCACTTCCGCCGTATTCTTAGAAGAATAAAGCTGGTCAAGGGCCATAAACAGCAGCTGCTTTAACTGCCTTTCCCTTCTCGTCAGCCCCTGCATGCATTCCGGTGAAGGGGATAAAATATGGTATTCTTTCGGTTTGGCGTTTTTTTCAAAATGGTAAGAAACCGGCTCATGTCCCACTATCATATCATACACAAGCTGTTCCTGCCGCGGGATAAGCCTGCTTTTCCGGATCGGCAGCGTATAGCCGATCGTATCGACAGCCAATATTCCCTTGCCATCCGTTACGACAAAACAATAATCAAGCTGGATCCTTTCATGGTTTTTGCGCAATATCCCTTTTTGATAAACATCGTTCAGCAACGTCTGCGGCAATTCCGCCAAATCATTTTCAATGTAATCATAAAGAAGCGTGTCCACATATAAAAGAGGGACCTGGTCAAGCAGTTCAATGACATCATCCCGGCGCCATTCATGAAAAGGGCAGACATTATATCCGTTTTCCTCCCCCTCGAACCAGTTGACCCATACATCGTGAAGATACAGCATTGATAACCCCCCGTAAACTCTATTTGTCATTCAGTATAGGCAGGGAGCAGTTAAATTATTCCTATGCCGCCGCCAAAAAGGAAGATGGGGGAAGCTGCCGGCACTATATCTTTCAGCAGGCAACCCCCTATTTAAAATTTTTTGTAAGGAATGTTTCGGATGCGAGGCCTATGCATTTTGCAGTAGAAAAAGCATGTGTATTCTTAAATTCTTCTATGAGGAAATACCCGAGCGCATACCCCATCATGTTTGGCACGTACCTTCTCCCGAAAAGCAGGTCATCGTGGATTTTCTCGCTTTTTTTCCTTTCAAGGTTTTCCGCAAAAAATCGGTGCCACGCCTGCATCTTCTGCCTGCCCGTATACAGCCTGGACGTTCCTGAAATATATTCCTCCCCTAAGTATTCGAGCACGGCATGTTCCGCCAGGCCTTCAAATACAAGAGAATCGAGCAACGTATATTCCATAAGCGGCCGTTTCAGCCGGGACATGCGCGCAGCATGATGGTATTCATGGATCAAAAGTGCCTCCCATTCTTTTTCGTCCCGTACCGGCCCCAAGAACAGGAAAACGGCATCCGGCAGCGTGACGCCTGATTTTCCCCTGCTTTTTCGGAACCCGAATCCGTTTCCCGCACGGATCGGGAATATATAAATATCCGGGTCCGGCCCTTTCCACAGCTTTTGATACTTTGCTTTAAGTGCCGCGATTTTTTCCCACGCATTCTTTTCTTTCAACGATAGAAAAGTCTGTTTCGACTGTCCTGAAGGCCGGTACATGCCGAAGCTTTGCAAGTACCGGTAAAAATCTTTCACGTCTTTTCCGGCCTGTTTGATGTTTTTGCAAAACACTTCCGGCCTTCCAAAATCTTCCTCCATCCACCTGTCTGTACGTATGACGCCCATAACGCCCCCCCTTCTGTTTGCTTCTATTGTATTAGCGGGGAACGCGTTTTATTGATCAGATTTAAAGCACATTTTGAAATAACTAAAACTTTCCCGATTGCATAAAAAAAGGAGTGCCCCGGGCCGGCCTACCGGCTCTTGGGACAGCCCCTTGACGTTCTTTATAAAAGACGAAGGTTAATCTTCGTATTTTTTAAATGCCAGTGTCGCGTTATGGCCGCCGAATCCGAGCGAGTTGCTGAGCGCCACTTTGACTTCCTGCTTGCGGGATTCATCCGGCACGTAATCCAAATCGCATTCCGGGTCCGGCGCTTCAATATTGATCGTCGGCGGTAGGATACCTTCGTTGATTGCCAGTACGGTAAAGATAGCTTCAATCCCCCCCGCTGCGCCGAGCAGATGCCCGGTCATGGATTTTGTCGAGCTTATGGCAAGTTTATAAGCATGGTCGCCAAAAACTTCTTTTATAGCCATCGTTTCATATTTATCATTATACTGCGTACTTGTGCCGTGGGCATTAATATAGCCGACTTCGCTTGGGGTGATCCCTGCGTCGTCAAGCGCCATTTTCATTGCACGCGCGCCGCCTTCCCCGCCTGGAGCTGGCGCCGTAATATGGTATGCATCGCCGGTTGCCCCGTAGCCGATGACTTCCGCATAAATTTTTGCCCCGCGCTTTTTCGCATGTTCCAATTCTTCGAGCACCACAATCCCGGCGCCTTCTCCAATGACAAACCCGTCGCGGTTTAAGTCAAACGGGCGGCTTGCCGTATTCGGGTCCGGATTGGTCGAGAGCGCGGTGTTTGCGCAAAATCCCGCCAGCGACATATTTGTAATCGGTGCTTCTGCGCCGCCGGTAATCATCACGTCGCAGTCTCCACGCTGGATGACCTTAAATGCATCGCCGATCGAGTTCGTTCCCGTTGCACAGGCGGTTACGGTACAGGAATTGATGCCTTTTGCGCCGAGTAAAATGGAGACCTGCCCAGCCGCCATATCCGGGATCATCATCGGGACAAAAAACGGGCTCACACGCCGGTATCCGCGTTTTTGGAAGATTTCAAACTGGTTTTCGTACGTTTCCATGCCGCCGATCCCGGATCCGATCCAGACGCCGACACGGGTTGCGTTTTCCTCGTTAATCGTAAGGTTCGCATCTTTTACCGCCATTATCGCGGATGCGACGGCATAATGCGTAAAGCGGTCCATTTTGCGTGCTTCTTTGCGCTCAATAAACTCTTCAATATTAAAATCTTTCACTTCAGCAGCCACTTTTGCCGGAAACTGGTCCGCATTCAGCCTTGTCAGCGGCCCGATCCCGGACTTTCCGTTTACTACGTTCTGCCAGGCTGTCCGCGCATCATTTCCGACCGGTGTAACAGCCCCAATTCCAGTGACAACCACTCTTCTGTTTTCCATTTTTCCATCTCCTTTTCCAGGTACAAGAAGACCGGTAATGTTTAAGTATCATGCGATAAATCCGTCAAAATTTTACAGCTTTGAAAGGCTGCTGTGCCAAAGCGGGGGTTATTTCCCCCATCTTACCAGTACAGCACCCCATGTCAATCCGCCTCCAAACCCGACCATCAAAACAAGATCGTCATCTTTGATCTTGCCTTCTTCCAGTTCATCCACTAATGAGATCGGAATGGAAGCAGCGGAAGTATTTCCGTATTTATGGATCGTTTTCGACATTTTTTCAACAGGCAGGCCAAGCCTTTCCCTCGCTGATTCCATGATACGGATATTTGCCTGGTGCGGGATTAAGAAATTTACATCCTCTTTTTTCACCCCGGCCTTTTCAATCACGCGCAGGCTCGATTCTCCCATTTGGCGGACGGCAAACTTAAATACTTCGCGGCCGTTCATGACAATATGCCCGTTTTTATCTTCATACAAATATTTGCCGCCGGAGCCGTCCGAACCGAGTTCAAAAGCAAGAATGCCCCTTCCTTCCGAAACCGGACCGATGACGGCGGCACCTGCCCCGTCGCCAAAAAGCACAGCCGTACTGCGGTCTTCCCAGTTCGTGATTTTGGATAATTTTTCAACACCTACAATTAAAACATATTTATACGTATTCGTCTCAATAAATTGCTTGGCTGTCGCCATGGCGTACATAAATCCGGAGCATGCCGCGCTTAAGTCCATCGCCGCTGCCTTCTTCGCGCCAAGGCGGTCCTGCAAAATATTCGAAACGGTCGGGAACGGCTGGTCCGGCGTAATGGTCGCTACAAGGATTAAATCAATTTCTTCAGGGGAAATGCCTGCATTTTTTATCGATTTTACAGCCGCTTCATAGGCCATATCAGACGTCTCGATTTCATCCGGCGCGATCCTGCGCTCTACAATCCCCGTCCTTGTCCGGATCCATTCATCGGACGTATCCATCATTTTTTCAAAATCAAAGTTTGTCAAAACCTTTTCAGGATTATACTTCCCAACACCGATAATGCCAGCATTCATTTCGTATTCCTTCTTTCCAAATTAAAATAGTCAAAGTTTATCATATACGAATGATTCTTATAGTTATTATTATGACCTGCTCCTAATTATATCAAAGCGGTGTTTTCTTGTCACCCCCGGCCAGTGTTCTATTGCGGATGGGCCAATGGCGCGGTCGAAACCGTTTTTTCGTCATATGCTGTAGTAGAAAAGACGCCCGGATTTCAGACAATAAAAAGAAGCCGAAAGGGAGTGAGAAAATGGGTGAACACAAAAAAGTCCATCCTTTTGACCAAATGTTTTTTCCACGCAGGAACCAGGTGCAATTGCCAGAAAGCACCGATGAAAAAATAGAAGATGGAATAGCCGGCAGTTTATTTAACCATCCATTTTTCCAAAACATTGATATCGAAGCACTGTTGGAGAATGCTGATAAGCTGTTTGAGGCAATTGATGAGTTGAAGCCTTTGTTCCGAAAAATGGCCCCTATCGTTGAAAAACTTCTTTCCAATATCGGAAAAGGGGATTAATTACTTGTTTTAATATTCTTTCCCATATATGCCATTTGCTTTGAGATGGCCTCTTTATATGAAATCGACGGCTGGACCGTTATGCCTTCCATCTCCCGGACGGAAACAAGCCTGTTTTCCGGAAGCGGGCGGCTGCCATAGCCATCTTTGGCCAAAAAGCGGGCAACGGGCTCCCATCCGTTTCCATCCGGGCTTTTCAAATAAAAAGTTTTCCCGGTTCGTCCTTTTTCCAGCACTTGCACAATTGCTTTAGCTGCATCACCGGCGTATAACGCATCACGATCATCGTATTGCAGATCCGGATCAAGATTTCCGTTTATCATTTGTGAAAATGCCATCCGGCTTGGCTGTCCGGGGCCGTACAAAGTCGGGACAAAAAAGGTCATGGTTTCTATATAATCGGTTAAGCTCCGGGGAATCCAGCCCGCTTTTTCCGTGCTTTCCGCCAAATGGTTTGGGAGGATTAGCGCCAAACGTTCCATCCTGTTGGAAAAATTTCCTAAGCAAGAACAGACAGTTTGCAAATCCTCCCGGGCGTTTTGGACATAATAGTCGTAAACCGGCAGGCAGCAAGTAAAATCACTTTCAACCGAAAGCTCGCTGGTTGGCTGATAAATGGCATTCGCATTTCTGCCGATTTCCATCCATTTTTCCCCATCTATGCCGCCGGACGCTTTACTATCAGCTGCCATAACCGGATATCCAGCATCAAGCAGCGCCTTGCACAGTTCAAATCCGGCAAATTGCAGGGCGCCGAGGACAAGCACTTGATCCATAGGAACCCTCCATGAACATTTATTTTTAAGCTTATGCGGACTCGGCTATAAAGATTCATTGCCGTCGACGGTGTTTTTAGATGGCAACGGGCAAATATCTGCCTCTTTACAATTTATTGCGCTGTGATATGATAAAAGGAGACATTGCATAGGAGTCCATTTGAATTTGGGGTGAAAATCATGAAATACATTTTTACAATCTTTTGGGTATTTTTGCTAACCGAGATGCTTGGATATGTCGGAAGCGCCATCACAAATTCTACATACCATGTAAAAACGATGGCCATCATGTCGCTTGTCATTACAGCTGCGGTTTTGATTGTCAATGCAGCGTTGCCAAAACATGTAAAAGCGGAAGAATAAAATCTATCCGGCGCTGCCTGATTCGGGCAGCGCCGGATTGTTTAAGTTTAAGGCTTCAGATTTTCGGCCGTAATCGTAAGCTGCCCGTTTTTCACATCGATCCTTACAATTTCATTTGGGCGTACCGTTCCCGAGATAATTTCTTTTGCCAGTTTTGTCTCGATTTGGTGCTGGATAAAGCGTTTCAGCGGCCTTGCGCCGTATACAGGGTCATAGGCCGATTCGGCGATCCATTTTTTCGCGTCATCGGAAAGCGAGAGCCGGATTAACTGCTCTCTTAGGCGGCCGGCCAGTTCTTTCATTAATTTATCGACAATGCCCATCATATCGTCCATGCTGAGCGGCTTAAATAAAATAATATCGTCAATTCTGTTTAAAAATTCTGGACGGAATGAGGCGCGCAGCTGCGCCATGACTGCATTTTTCGTGTCTTCGTCGATTTCCCCGCCCTTTATATCAAGCAGATAAGAAGAACCAATATTGGATGTCATAATAATGATCGCATTTTTAAAATCGACTGTTCTCCCCTGCGAGTCGGTAATCCGGCCGTCGTCGAGTACCTGCAGGAGGATGTTGAACACTTCCGGATGGGCTTTTTCAATTTCATCAAGCAGAATGACAGAATACGGTTTCCGTCTGACCGCTTCTGTTAACTGCCCGCCTTCTTCATAGCCGACATATCCCGGAGGCGCGCCGATCAGACGGGATACGGAATATTTTTCCATATACTCGCTCATGTCGATCCGGACCATATGGTTTTCGTCATCGAATAAATGCTGTGCGAGCGCTTTTGCGAGTTCAGTTTTCCCGACGCCGGTCGGTCCGAGAAAGATAAAGGAGCCGATCGGGCGGTTCGGGTCTTTCATACCAGCACGCGCCCTGAGGACAGCATCGCTCACAAGGCGGACAGCTTCATCCTGGCCGATCACCCGCTCATGCAGGATGCTTTCCAGTTTCAATAGTTTTTCCCGCTCGCCTTCCACAATTTTTGCCACCGGAATGCCTGTCCAGCGCGCCACAATATTGGCAATTTCTTCTTCCGTGACTTCTTCCCGCAGCAGCCTTGTCTTTCCTTCATTTTCGGCCATTTGCTTTTCCAGCTGCTTTAGTTCTTTTTCAACAGCAGGGATTTTTCCGTGCCGCAGCTCAGCGGCTTTATTCAAATCATACTGATTTTCGGCTTCTTGCAGGTCGCGCCGGTATTTTTCCAGTAGTTCACGTTTCTCTTGGACTTTCTGCAGATCCGCTTTTTCGGACTGCCATTTGGCGCGCATCGTGTCCACTTCTTCTTTCAAATCAGCGAGTTCTTTCCGCAATATACCCAGCCGTTCTTTGCTCGCATCATCCGTCTCCTTTTGCAGGGCGGCTTCTTCAATTTCAAGCTGCATGAGTCGTCTCGTCACTTCATCAAGTTCGCTTGGCATTGAATCCATTTCGACGCGGATGTTTGCGCATGCTTCATCCACCAAATCAATCGCTTTATCCGGCAAAAAACGGTCGGTAATGTAGCGATTTGATAATGTTGCGGCCGCGACAAGCGCTTTATCATGGATGCGGACGCCATGATGGATTTCAAAGCGTTCCTTTAATCCCCGTAAAATCGAAATGGTATCCTCCACATCCGGCTCCTGGACAAGCACCTGCTGGAACCGGCGCTCAAGGGCGGCATCTTTTTCAATATACTGCCGGTATTCATTAAGCGTTGTTGCCCCGATGCAATGCAGCTCGCCGCGGGCCAGCATCGGCTTCAGCATATTGCCGGCATCCATCGCCCCTTCCGTCTTACCGGCACCGACAATCGTATGCAGCTCATCGATGAAAAGCAAAATCTGTCCGTTGCTTTTTTTGATTTCCTGCAGCACCGCCTTTAATCGTTCTTCAAATTCCCCCCTGAACTTCGCGCCTGCAACAAGCGCCCCGATATCCAGAGAAAAAATGGTTTTATCTTTTAAACCTTCCGGGACGTCTTTGCGGACAATCCGCTGCGCAAGCCCTTCGACGATCGCCGTTTTCCCGACGCCAGGCTCCCCGATCAAGACAGGATTGTTTTTCGTTTTGCGCGACAAGATCCGGATCACATTCCGGATTTCCGCATCCCGGCCGATGACTGGGTCCACCTTGCCTTCTTTAACGGCTTCAACAAGGTTCACCCCATATTTTTTTAAAACGTTATAGGTTGCTTCCGGGTTTTGCGAGGCCACCCTTTGATTCCCCCTTACTTTTTTGATTACCTGCAAAAGTTTTTCTTTCGTAATCCGCCTGCGCTTTAAAAAGCGGGAAATGTCATCGTGCTCCAAGTCCATCAAAGCGAGCGCCAAATGTTCCACTGAAATATACTCATCCTGAAACGAGTGCATTTCCTTCTCTGCCAGACGGAACAATTCCAAAAGCGATGAAGACAAATACGGTGCTGCACTTTGCCCAGCCACTTCCGGCTTTTTCAAAAGCGCCTCATCAATTGTCCTGGCCATTTCTTCTTGTACGATACCGGCTCCTTTGTATATCGTTAAAAGCAGGCTGTCGGGCTTTTCCAGCAGCACTTTCCATAAATGGGCGGTATCCATTTCCGGATGGTGCTTTTCAGCGGCCATCTGCTGGGCCCCCGCCAAACCTTCCTGGACCGTAACCGTCATGCGGTTGATATCCATATTTTCACCTCCGTTATCCTTATTTTACCTTTTTCCAAGTCCCTGTTAAATTTTTCTGTTGGATTTTTGCTAAAATTTCGCCCTGAACACACGGCGAACCTCCCCCATTTCCCATGTCCCGGTTCCGCCGCACGCTTTCACCCCAAGCTTCCCGCAAATCTCATGCTACTTAAGGAACCTTTTCAGAAAGCGACATCAAAAAAACGGGGAGATTCCCCGTTTTTTTAAGGTTTCCGTTTCCGCGTCCAATGGCGTTCATCATTTGATGTTTCCGGAAACCGGTCTCCTTTATGGAGGTGGATGCTTTTCGGGTTTACGACCGGATCGCCGTTTTCGCCGACTTCCACATATACCCCGTTATTCGGCGCTTTGCTTCCAGGATGAAACCGATTGCTTTGTCCCAAAGAAATGCCCTCCTTTTTGATTGTCAGCATTAGTTTGGACAGCGCCTCGCCAAAGCATGAGCGCATTTTTTTGCCATGGATTCTGTCATGGAGATATTCGCTCTCTTGCGCCCATAAAAAAACGGCCAGAAAAAGGCCGTCCGCATCAATATTCTTCAGTTGATCCCGAGCGCAATTTTTGCGTAGCGGGACATACGGTCTTTTGTCCATGGCGGATCCCATACTATGTTGACATGGGTATCCTTGACTTCCGGAATATCCTGTACAGCCATTTGGACCTGGTCAACAATAATGCTCGCCAACGGGCAGCCAATTGCCGTCAGTGTCATCGTGACTGTCAGGCACCCTTTTTCGTCAAGCTCAAGATCATATACAAGCCCAAGATTTACAATATCTATACCGATTTCAGGGTCAATCACCTGTTCAAGCGCGCCCATAATATTCTCTTTTAATGACTCATCCATGGTTTTCAACCTCCTCCGTATTCTTATCATAACAAAATTGCATTCAATATAAAAATAAAAATTCTTTACATCATTTTAACATCCCGCTCTGTACGTTTGCAGGAAAAATGCTATATTGTTTAGTATAGTTAATTATCGTGAAATTGCATGTATATTGACTATCATTTCAAAAAGGAGCAAATGCGATGCCGCAACCTTATTTAATTGCTTTGGATCTGGATGGTACACTGTTAAATGATGAGAAAACCATTTCCCCGAAAACGAAATCCGTTCTGAAAAAGGCAAAAGCAGAAGGCCACATTGTCATGATATCCACAGGCCGCCCTTTCCGTTCAAGCCAGCCGTATTATAACGAACTGGAGCTCGATACGCCGATTGTCAATTTCAACGGCGCTTTTATCCACCACCCGAAAAACAGGAGCTGGGGCATCTACCACGAGCCGATGCCGCTTGAGGTGGTGAAATCGATCGTGGAAACATGCGGCGATTTCCGGCTTTATAATATTGTTGCCGAAGTAAAAGATGATGTGTATTTGCATTACCATGACGAAAAGTTGCTTGAAATTTTCCGGATCGGTGACCCGAATGTAACGACCGGAAATTTGATCAGTTTTCTGAAAGACGAGCCGACCTCCATGCTCATCCACGCCGCAAAGGAAGATGTTCCGGAAATACGCAAATATTTAAGCGATGTCCATGCGGAAGTCGTCGACCATAGGCGTTGGGGGGCGCCATGGCATATTATTGAGATCATCAGGGCCGGGCTGAATAAAGCAGTCGGCGTCAAAAAAGTTGCCGACTCATACGGCATCCCGAAAGAACGGATCATTGCTTTCGGGGATGAAGACAATGACATGGAATTGATCGAGTACGCCGGCATCGGGATTGCGATGGGCAATGCCATCCCTGCCTTGAAAAATATTGCGGACGAAACGACCCTCTCCAATACGGAAGACGGCATCGGCGTATTTTTGGAGGAAGCGCTGAATTTGAAGTCGAAAAAAGGGGAAAGCGCATAATCCCGGCCCGATGTTCCTATACTATAAGCGGGCGCGGGATTGTACCCCGCGTACCCTTACGAGCATAAAAGGCGGTGTTTCGTTTGGGCAGAAGCAGCAAATCGAAACGATTTGTCCAGCAGGGAAAAGATGCAGTAAAAAAGCATGATGAAAGGTTCCCATATTACTCCACATTGGTCGAAGCAGAAACAAACAGGAGCCGGGAAGATGCTGTATCGGGGAGCCTCCTGTAATGGCCAACCGATTATTCAGGCAGGCAAGGCAATTTGTCGAACTGGCGAAAGAAACGGCCGCCAAGGGAACTGATGAAGAGAAAACCGAAACGATCCAAAAAGCGAAAAACGCCTTATCCAGCGCATACGCCAACTCTACACTTGCTGAAAAGGTGCAGTTGCGCGAAATGCAGGACGAACTCGGAAAATTGGAATAGCTGCCGGCTTCGGCAGCTATTTCTTATGGATCGTAAACTGCAGTTCCGTTTGCACATGCCCGCCAGATTTCCCGTTTATTTTCGAAGAAAGCAGAACGGCTTTTACCGTGTACGTCCCCGCCCCCCCTTTCCAATTTTCAACCCATGTTTTCCGTTCGCCTTTTTTTAATGTGAGATGCTGGAAGGCCTGCAGATAAAATTTTCCTTTTCCAAACGTGTACACCGGCTTCCCTGTTTCATCATAAATCGTAAAATCGTACAACTTGCTTGTAGGGAACTCCAAATGCATTTCCTCTTCTGTACGATTTGCCGCGGTTAGACGTATTTCGACGTTGCAGCCCTTTTGAACGGCTTCTACAGAAAAATCCGGAACCATTTTTCCCTCTCCTTTTGCCGCGCCCGGAATGGCCATGATAACAGCAAACATCAGCCATAACATGCCCACTTTTTTCCAAAGCATGACCTGACACTCCTTTTCTGATTCCACTATACCACTTTACAGGGCGGTTTACCCCATCCGGTCCTCCAAAGCAACTTAAAACCAGTTTTACGTTTTAGTATAAGTTATTTTTTACAAATTTCTCACGGCTGATCGGAAAAATTGTACAATCCAGCGAAAATATGTAAACTAAAGCTAGAACTTATGGATTGTGAAGGTGAAAACAATGGGTATTCAAATTTACGCGGACAGCGCATGCGACCTGCCGCTGTCTTTTTTCAAAGAAAATCACGTATCGCTGATTCCATTAACGGTTTATGTGAACGATAAAGCTTACAACGACTTGGTTGACATTAATCCAAAGGACGTGTTCCGTTCCATCCGTGAAGGCGCGGAAACAAAAACTTCCCAGCCAACACCAAAGTATTTTGAAAAACTTTTTACCGATTTGGCCAAATCAGGGGATTCCGGCATTTATCTAGCATTCTCGTCCGAGCTTTCCGGTACATACCAGACAGCCGTGATGATCGCCGGCCAGGTAAAAGAGGCGTACCCGGATTTGGACTTAACGATCTTGGATACAAAATGCGCATCGATCGGCTATGGCCTGGTGGTAAAGTCGGCAGTTGACCTGCGGGAAAACGGCGCTGATAAAGAGGAAATTATCCGGGATGCTAAATTTCGCAGCAAACATATGGAACATATTTTTACGGTTGCTGATCTGGAGTTTCTTGCCAGGGGCGGACGTCTGTCTAAAGCAGGCGCATTTCTTGGCGGGCTTTTAAATATTAAGCCGATATTGGATGTGGAAGACGGAAAACTTATCCCGATTGAAAAAATCCGCGGACGCAAAAAATTGCTCCAGCGAATGCTTGATATCATGGAAGAACGCGGCGTTGACCTGGAACATCAGCTGATCGGCATCTCCCACGGTGATGACGAAGCGGCAGCGGAAGAAATGAGGCAGCTGATCGAAGCGCGCTTTGGAACAAGGCATTTTTTAATCAATACGATCGGTTCTGTCATCGGCTCACATGCCGGGCCCGGCACATTGGCCGTCTTTTTCCTAAACAAGCTGCCTTAAGTGTATAGCGCTGCCGGGAGACGGGGAAACTTAGGTTCGGGATATTTATTTTTGTTTCGAAAGGAGTTGCCTTTATGTCACGTACTTCCGATAACGACAAAAAAGCGCGCGACAACAATGCGCTTCGCCACGAAAAAAACTTGCAGGCGGAAAAGGAACGTAAAGCCGGAAAACACCAGTATTCAAAAAAAACCGACCATTTATAAGGCAAGGGGGATCCCCTTGTTTTTTATGTATCAGAAATACAATAGGTTGTGGAATGTCTAAGGCTTCCATTATAATAAGAGTTAACGCAGCTTTTTAAGGAGTGTTGACATGGCGAAAGAAAGTTCATTCGATATTGTTTCAAAAGTCGATTTATCGGAAGTGCAAAACGCCGTCCAAATTGCAATGAAGGAAATCCAAAACCGGTACGATTTCAAAGGGAACAAAAGCGATATTAAGCTGGAGAAGGATGAACTTGTCCTCATATCGGATGATGAGTTTAAAATGAACCAATTGAAAGACGTGCTCCTTGGCAAATTGATTAAGCGCGGCGTACCGATCAAAAATCTCGAATACGGCAAACTGGAAAATGCATCTGGAGGCACTGTCCGCCAGCGCGCCAAACTGCTGCAGGGCATTGATAAAGAAAATGCGAAAAAAATCAACACGATTATTAAAAACAGCGGATTAAAGGTGAAAAGCCAGGTGCAGGACGACCAGATCCGCGTGACCGGGAAAAGCCGCGACGATCTGCAAAAAGTCATTGCGGCAATCCGCGAAGCAGATCTTCCGATTGATGTGCAATTTGTCAACTACCGGTAAAATCCATGTTTTTTGCGGGAAGCGGGGTATGCCCCGCTTCTTTTTTTCATGCGGCCGGGCCGATAAATAGAATTATTGATTGGGTAAAAAACTAATGATGAATCCTGACTTTTTCCCATTACAAAACGAGGAGTGATCCATATTGGCAAACGAACAAAGTACCTCCAAGCGAACCATGCCGGCCCAGCACCAAAACAGGCAGCCAGGCGTTGAAAGCAAAATGTACCCGCAACCGGAAAATGTAAAAGGCAGCTACCGGGGCAGCGGCAAACTGGACGGTAAAATTGCGCTCATCACTGGCGGGGACAGCGGTATCGGAAAATCGATTGCCATATATTTCGCAAAGGAAGGCGCACATGTTGCCATCTGCTATTTGGATGAAAATGAAGATGCCAAACAAACAAAAGAACTGGTGGAAAAGGAAGGCCGCAAATGCTTAGTCATTCCGGGCGATATCGGGAATGAACAGCACTGCCGGGATGCTGTCGAAAAAACCGTCAGCACGTTCGGCAAACTGGACATTTTGGTGAACAATGCCGCCGAACAGCACCCGCAGGAAAGCATCCTTGGCATTACGGAAGAACAGTTGGAAAAAACGTTCCGTACAAATATTTTCTCCCAATTTTTTATGGTGAAAGCGGCGCTTCCCCACTTAAAAAAAGGCAGCTCGATTATTAATACGGCATCCATTACAGCCTATAAAGGAAATCCACAATTGATTGATTACTCGTCCACCAAAGGGGCAATCGTTGCTTTTACGCGCTCGCTGTCGGTTTCGCTCGTCTCAAAGGGGATCCGCGTAAATGGCGTTGCGCCGGGGCCGATTTGGACGCCACTTATCCCGTCCACCTTTACGGCTGGACAGGTGGCGAAATTCGGTTCCGATACCCCGATGAAACGACCTGGCCAGCCGTCCGAACTAGCCCCGGCCTACGTGTATTTAGCTTCCGACGATTCAAGCTATGTCACCGGGCAAATGATCCACGTAAACGGCGGCACAATCGTAAACGGATAATCAACAAGCCGGAAAAAGGGCACTCCTGTTTTCCGGCTTTTATTTTTGGGTTCCGCCGGCCGAAGATGTATGAAATTCCTTCCCCTTGTCTAAAACATATAAAGAAATCCAAACAAGCGGGAAGGAAGACAGCGATGGGCAAACTGCAAAGGTTGAAAATTATTGAATCCCAATCCCGCGCTTTTTTAACCGGCACAGCGGAGAAGCTGAATGATGAATGGGTATTTTTTGACGATGAGTGCGATGAAGCGTCAATGTTGGACGATTATCTTGACCAGGAAATCGAATTCCACGGCGGCCAGTGGAAAAAGGGATTTTAGCAGACCACGGCAGGATCCTCTTGGAGGGTGAAAATCTTTTCCTCACAGACAGAACATATATACAGATTCGCAAGCCGCTTAACTTTTCATTGGAAGTACGGCTGGAAGAATGGGATGATGACATGTTCTGCCGCTTCATTTAGTTTTTAAATGAGTCGGGATTTTCCATCTATGACTGCATCTATTGCCACAATACGTTGTCATTTCTCGCAGGCTCCGAAAAAACAGGGCGTGAATTTGATGCTGTTTAACAACGGGGAATGCATTTTATCGGTCCATCACCATTCAGGTTTGGGGAAAATATGGCCGAATGGTTTGAATGCACATTGAACATAGGCGGGCGCATGTTCCTAAAAAGGGTTCATTAAAAAAGAAGGCAAGCTTGTTCCTTGCCTTCCGCATTTTTTACATAAAAGGGTGCCAGCCTATTGGCAGCCTCAGCCCCAAATATAACACGCCGATGAAAAAGACAATGAATAACACCCAAAATACCCCTGTGTTTTTCCCTTTGGCAAGGCGCAGCAAAATCATTTCCATCATACCGATCACAAGAATACCACCAAGCAGTTTTACGCCATACAACGCGGGGTCGAGGCTTTGGTTGTGGAAAAATAAAAGCGCTCCTGTAACGATGACCAGTATGTACAACAGCCTCAAAATCATTTGGACAATTTTAAAACCTTTTTCTTTTCCTGCCTTATGGAGAAACAATGCTACGATAAAAAGTATGATCGCAATTACCCACGTCGTAACATGGGTGTCTGTTCGGGTTAACATGGACGGATCTGCTCCTTTTTTTCTATTGTTCCATGCCTTTATCTTACTTTATTTGATGACGTTTCGCAAAGTTCCTACCTTTTCAACCGTAATTTCAATTTTATCACCCGGTTTTAAAAAGCGCGGCGGCTTGAAGCCGTTCCCTACGCCGGCTGGAGTGCCAGTTGCGACGATGTCCCCCGGTTCCAGCGTCATCCCCTTTGATAATTCGGATATAATTTCTTCAACCGGGAAAATGAAACGGGACGTATTGGACTGCTGGCGGACTTTGCCGTTTACTTTTGTTTCAATCCGAAGGGCATTCGGATTTTCAATCTCTGAACGATGGACGATCCACGGGCCGATTGGGCATGAACCGTCCAGGCTTTTCCCGATAAAATACTGCTTGTGCATGCGCTGAAAGTCCCTTGCAGTAATGTCATTCAGCACGGTATACCCGAATACATGGGAAAGCGCATCTTCTTTCGCAATACGCCTCCCTTTTTTGCCAATCACAACCGCCAGTTCCCCTTCATAATCCAGTTCCTGTGTAATGCCGCTGTAAGAATCGACCGGAGCCTCATGGGCGTTTACGGTTGTCGTTGCTTTCGTAAAAACAATCACATGTTCCGGAATATCAGCTGCGCTACCCATTTCAATCGCATGTTCACGGTAATTTTTTCCGACGCACATGATGTTTCTTACAGGGTGCGGGATTGGCGCAAGGTAGCGGATCCCATTGAGCGGAACGAACGCATTGCCCAAATCTGCTTCCGGTTTTTCCAGCGTTTGTTCAACAAGTGTCGTAAACGCCTCCCCCATCCGGATGCCGTTAAGCAATGAATCCGGAAAACCTGCACCCAAAACGGATAAGTTTAAAATCTTTTCTTCATCATAAACAGCGCCGTATTGTTCCTTACCTTCCCAAACAAAACTGATAAATTTCATTTCAAAACACCTCACAATTTTACGGTTTCTTTCCATAACTTAAAATTCTCCAAATCCATTCCAGCGGCCCGTACCGGAAACGGAGCAGCCACATATCGGCCAACATCATCTGTATGAGATAGATCAAAACTGTAAGCCCCATTCCGACTGTAACAGAAAGCTTGCCATACAGCCCCAAACCGTATGCATAAAAGATCATGGTGCCAATCACTGACTGGCCGATATAAATGGAAAGAGGCATCCTTCCTGCCTTTGCAACCGGATTCAGAAAAAGTTTGGCATGGGGCAGCTGTACCGCCAGCATCACGAGCGCGATATAAGCACCGCTTAAAATAGTTCCACCAATTGTTTGCTGGATATACATAAACGGGACATTTGCCGCTGCCAGTATCGGCAGTAGTTTGCAGAACAGGCCGGAAGCAAAACAGACGAAAAAAAACAGCAGCCATTTTTTCATTGTGATACGCCCATCCTGCAGCCAATTTTCCCCGCAAATCCCCGCTCCGGCCATCATGAGCGGAAAAATGGAAAAAAATGCATTCCATCCGCCGGGCGGGCCGTACACATGGTACCAGTCCAAAAATCTCCTTTTC
This sequence comes from Weizmannia acidilactici, assembly GCF_008974225.1. Lineage (NCBI taxonomy): Bacteria > Bacillati > Bacillota > Bacilli > Caryophanales > Bacillaceae > Heyndrickxia > Weizmannia acidilactici. The sequence continues at coordinate 86,141 of NZ_BKZR01000006.1, forward strand.
GTGATATCCATATAACTTCCACTCCCATACACCTGGAGCGAATCCGTGACGTTTTTCAAATCAGCATACAGGACGGAGGTGTTTGGAAATTCCAGCGCCATCACCATTAAATAAAGGCTGGACAGTAGATGCGGGACGAAAAATAGTACAGCACCCGCATAGATTAAGACTTTTCCGTCCAGCTTCAAAAAGGGCAGGAGAATCATGCCAAATACCGCATAAGCAGCTAAAATATCCCCCGACCAAATCAAAAACGCATGGACAAGGCTGAAAACGAGCAGTACGGTTAAACGCCGGAAAGCAAAACGAAAAAAATTTGCCCCAGCCTTTTCCGCCCGCTGTTTCTGGAACATGAGCCCGTAACCGAAAAGTAAGGAAAAAACCGGATAAAAGCTGGATTGGAAAAACACTTGAATCCATGCTGCCACAGTCTGATCCCCAGCCTTGAACCAGTCGTACGGATTAATATAAAGATAAGGAAATTCAAACGAGAGCATATTTACCACAAAAATTCCCAACAGCGAAATCCCCCGCAGCACGTCTAATGCGAATTTTCGTTCTTTTGCGGGTAGTGGCATCCAATCAGCCATTGCATCTCTCCTTTTCCTTCGTTTCCGTGAACTTTAGCGGATGTTTCACCTTTTGCCGGTTCCCTCATACAATAAAGCATGAAAAGGCCTCATTTCCAGCAGGGCCGTTACCACCTTACGGAAGGATGTGCGGGCCATGCCAGGTTTTGTCGGCGCCGTCCAGATTATCAATATTGGATCCAGTGGCGTCTTTAATGTCGGGGATGTATTTCTTATTCAGCCGATAGCGACTTCAAAAACATTTGCAGGCGCAGGATCTTTTAATACAGGTGAAAACCTTAACATTACAAACGTCCAATCGAACACGAATACCTATGACTTTGACACAATTGATCAAGGAAACTATCTCAATTTATAACGGGTGAATGACATGAATATTTACGTACAGCAAAGCATCAACATCCGCATGATCAAAATCGGCGGCATTACGAATTCCTCGGTCCTTCAAATCGGTACTTCCGGTATCATCAAGCCGGCATCGTACCTGTACAATACCGGCAATTTTTCAGCACCGGCCCCGTCAGCAACCGCAGCGGAACAAGCCTATCCAAATGTCACCGTTCCGATGCATTCCGGCGCTGCCGCAGCAAGTTCAAGATAGAAGGAGGTTTTGTCATGTCTGACCTATACTCCGAACTCCGGCAACTGTACCAATATTTTCAATACCAGGAAGCGAAACTGGCGCAAATGGAAAAAGCACTGGCCGGCCTGATACAGGAAATCAAGATGCTGAAAGAGAGACCGCCCATCCATGTGGACAGAATTGAATATGCATTTGACCAGTTGAAAATTGAAAATCTGGACGGCACGCTAAACATCGGCGTCAATCCGGCAGATCTCAGCCAAATCGATGATATGGCCATCCCCGCAGCAAAAGGCGGGATCGATTTTCAGGATGACAAGCGCAGCGCCTTAAAGCAGGCGCTTTCCGAAAGGCTACTGGAATATGTGGAGGCAGAACTGCCAAAGGCTATTACGGACAGTGAACGCCAATTAAAAGTCCAGCTAAATCAAGAATATCATAATTTTATAAAAAATGATCTAAAAAACCAAATTCCGCAGCGGATTGATTATTACATCAACCAGCTGAATGCCCCGGGTGCCGATGATAGAGAACTTTTTGATAAAGTATTACAGCAAATCAAGGCGGATATGGAACATGCTGTCCATGTTTTTATTTCAAAACTTCCGCCGCAAATGAACGGGGGTGCTGCAAATGGAACTTAACGTCGTCAACCGTGAAATCCACGTGGAATATGTCCAAATTATCGGCATTTCGAGCGCCTCTGTTTTTCTGGTTGGGGATGCAGATACGATACAGCAGGCCGCGACATTCGATACGCCTGCCGAATCCCTCATTATCAGCCCGCTTGTTCCGTTTGTGCCGAGGGGATAAGCCAATGATCAGACACTCTATCGTCGATCAGCTTCGGATCAAAACGGTCATTTTCGGATCGAACGTTATAATCGGCGACTCAAGCAAAATTCAGATGTCATCCGCGGTACTCGCGTTTCAAAGACAGCAGGAATTGTATTACGGATTCGAAGCACCGTTTGAAACATTTGCGGTTTTCAGACAGATCATTCCAATTCCGCCGCTATCGGAACAAATTGAAATACAGCGCTACCATGAAGATCCAGCCATAAAAGTGGGAAGCATCGACATTATCGGAATGTCAACTTCGACCGTTATGCAAATCGGAAATATAAAAGATATTGCCCTTGAATCAAGAATCCATCATGTCCGCCAGCTTGATCCGTTTCTCCTCAAGCAAAACGGAACAGGTGGCCCGCGGACAGTTGCCGTCAAACAGGAAAGCAGGGGCACATCAGAATAAAACCATAAAGCAGGTGATCAAAATGCCGGCTATCGTAGGCCCGTTGCAGATTTTTAACGTTGGAAGCGGCATTGTCCATTTTGGCGACACTGCCGTTATTTCCCCAAAAACAAGTTCAAAAACAACAAGCGGCTCCGGTTCTCTCTCGACTTCCGCTTTTATCATTACAAACAACGCGCTCAGCGCAAACAACACCTTCAGCGGCAGTGTTGTCGACCAGCCTTCAGCCGGAAACAATTAGGCGGTGGGCCCTTCACCTTGAAAATATTAAGGTGAAGGCGTGCCCGCCCGTCTTAATGAACTTTGATAACATGCCCGCCGTTAAAGAAATACAGGTATTTTGCTTTAACCTTTCGTTTTAGAATCGTTTCCAGCGCCCTGCCGTATAGTGTAAGCTGGATTTCATACCGTTTGCGCAGGACGGGCTCGGCTTCTTCAAATCCGCCTTTAAACCTCTCCTGGATACGGTCCGACTTGAAATCAAGCAATATTAATCCGTCCTTTTCCTCCACCACGCAATCAAAAATGCCCTGGACTAGCACACGCTCTTCCGCCAGCGCCTTATCCCGGTAGATTTCAGATGCAGGAAGGGACAAACTGAACGGCATCTCCCGCATGACTTTTTCCGCCTGCAGGATGGTCTCGCCAATCTCTGTTTCAAAAAAGTGGACAAGCTGTTCAACCGCAATCGCATCCGCCTGTTCTTCCGTCAGCAGCTCCCGTTTGATCATGTCATCAATCAGTTCTTCCACAGATGCATAAGTCGGGGGTGCATCCAATGGAATATGCTGCATCACCATATGCATAGCGGTTCCCCGCTCGGCCGGGGTGATTGATTTTTCCTGCATAAAACGCGGCCGGTCAAACACATGTTTCTGCGTGCGGGGGATCAATTGGGTGCCGTTCGTTTCGTCACGCTCTTCGTTCATCCGCTTCAATTCCGAAACTGATTGTTTGGCGCGCCGGAGCGTTGCGGTCTCATTCTTGTAACGCCAGCTTAAGTGCTCGAAAACGGATTCTTTCCATTCGGAATGCGCCGCAACGGGAAGGCCGGCTTTGACCAGATGCTGCCAGTCCTCTTCCGGTTCTGTTTCCTCCCCATCCGGGTCCCCGAACTGTTCTTTCGGGATAAGCGTGATGTTCCAGCGGGAAGGATCCTTGAGCGTTAATTTTCCGGTTAACATATCTTCTGTAAATAATTCTTCTGCATCTTCATGCCTTGCAAGTGCCGGCCCGATCCAGTCTAAATACGAATTTGCCGAAGCCCGCAAATGGTCTTTGATCAGCCAACTCTGCTGTTTCTGAACCTTTTTCCATTTTTCCAGCCTGCTTTTCAAATTTTTTACGGTTCCGACCAAATACAGTTTTTCCTTTGCCCTAGTTAAAGCGACATAGAGCACACGCATTTCTTCCGCAAGCATCTCCAGTTTTTTCTTCCTTTTAAAGGCGAGGTGCGGCAAAGAAGGATAGATGATGCGCTTTTGCGGGCTGATGTACTTGCAGGCGAACCCGAAATCTTTATCAAACAGAAAAGCCTGGTTAATATCCCGCATATTAAATTTCCTGTTCAGGCCGGCCACAAAAACAACTGGAAACTCAAGCCCTTTGCTTGCATGGATTGTCATCAACCGGACAACATCTTCTTGCTCGCTTAACGCCCGTGCTGTGCCCAAGTCGTCCCCTCGCTCCTGCATCCTTTCGATAAACCGCAAAAACCGGAACAATCCCCTGAAGGACGTTTCTTCATACTGGCGCGCCCGGTCATATAAAGCGCGCAAATTTGCCTGCCGCTGTTTTCCGCCCGGTAGTCCGCCGACAAAATCATAAAATTTCGTTCCACGGTACAGCTGCCAAATTAATGAGGACAAATCCCCCTGCCTTGCAACGGAGCGCCATTCTGACAGTTTCTCCGCAAATTTTGAAACTTTCTCGTGTACTTCTTCTTCTTCCGGTTCCGGTCGATCTGAAATAAATTTTTTCACCGCTTCATAATACGGCCCGCGCTTTGCGTGGATGCGAATGCGTGCAAGTTCCTCTTCATTAAGCCCGACAATCGGAGAACGGAGTACAACTGCCAGCGGAATGTCCTGGTACGGGTTGTCTATCACTTTTAAAAGGGAAAGCATCACCGCAACTTCAGTAGCATCGAAATAGCCTGTCGAAAGTTCGGCGTACAGCGGAATGCCCGCCTGCTTAAATTCTTCCACCATTTCCGGAGCCCACGTCATCGAACGCATCAGGATCACGATATCTTTGTACTGGATCGGCCGGAAAGTTCCGGTCTTCGGATTATAAACCGGCTGTTTTTCCTGGATCAGTTTTTGAATTGTCCGGGCAAGGTAACGCGATTCCAGCTGGGACTGCTCCAATTCGGCCTTATCCATCACATCTTCATCCATATCGGCTGCATCATCTTCCCCTGCTTCTTCATCCGCCTGGTCAATAATTGCGACTTCAATCGGAAAATCCCCTTCAGGATAAGATGCGCCTTTTACAAGTGCAGCCTGTTCATCGTATTCCATCTCACCGACATGCACGCCCATAATTTGTTTAAAAATAAAATTCGTACCGTCCAAAATTTCTTTCCGACTGCGGAAATTTTTTGACAAATCAATGCGAAGCCCCGTGTGCTCTCCTTTAGAGTCAAAAGCCTGGTATTTTGACAAAAACAAGTTCGGTTCCGCAAGGCGGAATCGGTAAATGCTTTGTTTTACATCGCCTACCATAAAGAGATTGCCGTCATAACCCGAGCCCCTTGTCACCAGCCTTATAATCGTTTCCTGCACCATGTTGACGTCCTGGTACTCGTCAATCAGCACTTCTTTAAATTGGGCCTGGTATGCTTTTGCCGCTTCAGAAGGCACCCATCCTCCGTTTTCGTTTTTGGTTGTTAAAATCTCAAGGCAAAAATGCTCCAAATCCGAAAAATCGGCCAGCCCCTTTTCCGCCTTTACGTTCGCATAAGCAGTGGAAAATTTTTTCACAAGTTCTGCAAGCGTAGCAATGACCGGCTGCATCTCTTTCATATCATTCAGGAACGATTCGGGCTTTCTTGTGAAAAAGTCTTTTTTCAACCCTTCAAGGATCTTTTTTGCCGATTTCCGCAAATCATCGGCAGCCTGTACAAGCTCCTCCTCATAGTCGTCCCCTTTGCACATTTTTGCGCGGGTAAACGTCCATGTATTCATTTTTTCATAAAGATTTTGCCATGGGCCGGTGCTTGCGGAAAGCAGCCTGTCCACAACCGCCACATCATCCAGATAATTTTCCGCTCTGGGTGCCGGACCGCCCGGCTGTTTGGAGAGCTCATACGCTTCTTCCAGCATTTCTTTGGCCGCCTGCAGCTGAAGGCGGATATCTTCTTTCACAGGCGCCATAAACGGAAGGGCATCCAACTCCGCCCGATCCCCCACAGCGTACATTTCCACCATTTTATCCAGCCATCCGGAAGGATCCGGGTGGGAACGGGAAAAATCGTACAGTCTCCGGATCAAATGTTGGAGCTGTTCGTCGCTCCGATCATTTGAAAACGTGTCGACCACACGGTAAAAGGCATCATTATCCTCTTTCCCGTATTCAGCTTCAAACAAATCATCCAACACTTCATCGCGCAAAAGTTCCGCTTCCGTGTCATCCGCAATCCGGAAACCCGGATCAATGTCAATCAAATAATAGTATTTCCGGATCACTTCGAGGCAGAAAGAGTGGAGCGTGGAAATGGAAGCTTTATTCAGCAGACTCAACTGCTTCCGTAAATGGCGGGAGTCCGGCCTGCTGCTGATAGCAGCTTCAATTGCTTCCCCGATCCGATGACGCATTTCGGCGGCAGCGGCATTCGTAAAGGTAACAACCAACAGTTCATCAATATCAAGCGGATCTTCTTCGTCCAATAGTTTTTGGATAATCCTTTCAACAAGCACCGCCGTTTTCCCGGATCCGGCCGCAGCCGCCACTAGAATATCCTGCCCTTTTGCCATGACGGCTTTCCACTGGTCGTCCGTCCATAACGCACCGGCCGGTTTAGCAGGAATAGCTGTTTTCATCTTTTTCACTCTCCTTTCGCATTATTTCCAGAATTTCTTCCTGTTTTTGTGGGGTGATGATCCGGTAACGATTTTCTTCCATCGACTGGTCGAACTGGCATACCGACCGGAACGGGCAAACCGCGCATGCTGCCTGTTTTTTGATTTTATACGGCGCGATATCGGTGGCGCCGGACATGATCGCATTGCCGGCTTTCATATAAATATGGCGCACATATTTGCGGATCGTTTCGAAATCTTCTTTGCTGGCGACTTCGGAACGGGCGGTTAATTTTCCGTCTTTTTTCAGGCCTGCCGCTACGATTGCGCTGTTTCCCGACTCAAGCGTCTTATCCATGAGTGAAATGACTTCCGGACTGTCCAGCATCAACCCCCGCATCCGGAAATCTTTTAAAATTTTTTCTTCGATTTCTTCTATGGTTAAAATCTTATCCGCAGAAATGAGCGGATCGTGAAGATGGAAATACAGCACGCCCGCCGGAAGGCTTTCTTTTCCAATCAGCTGACGGGAGTAAGTCATGATGATATCCAAATAAGTGAGCACCTGCAAGTCTAGCCCGTAATAGACATCCGTTAAATCGAACTTGTGTGCGCTTGATTTGTAATCGATCACCCTTACGTAAACGCCGTTTTCATTCTCCACTTTATCGACGCGGTCGATCCGGCCCTGCAGCTCCATTTTCACCCCGTTTTTCAGCGTAAACGACAGCGGCGGCAGCTCTTTTTTCGGTCCGAAGGCAAGTTCCATCGCAACCGGTTCGAAGCCGCTCCTTTGGGCATGCACGCTTAAAATATAGGACGCCCTTCCAACAACCTGCTCCAGTTTCTTTTTAATATATTGGTAGCGTTTCGTACTCAGCAATATTTGGTGCTGTAGTTTCGGCGCCAGATCGTCCACCGCCGCTTTTGCCAATTCCATGCTTTGCTTCTTGCTGATTTTGGACCACGGAATGCCTTCCTGCTGCAGTTTATCGGAAATCCATTTCAGCGCCCCGTGGAAAAGGTCGCCGATATTCGGGGCATCAAGGCGGAAGACTTCGCGCTCGCGGAGTTTCAGCCCGTATGTCGCAAAATGTGAAAACGGACAGACGAAAAACTGCTCCATTCTCGACACACTGGCTAAAATATGGTCTCCGTACAATTCTCGGCTCGTTTTTTCGGACAGTTTGCGCGCCTTGTTTTGATAAAACAAACTTGAAAAAGCATGGGCGGCCCCATTTTTCCATTCCGGGTTTCCAATATAGAAGTTATAAGCATCCCACCAAAAACTGGCCATTGGATAGCCCCTTTTCTTCAGCTGCAACTGGGAAGTGACAAAAGCAACGGCAGCCGCCGGATGGGAAATATATGCGATTTGCTGATCATCTTGCAGTTCGGCCGGATCATTCACCCATAATCCCCCACCATGTGACGGGAACATATCCTGCATCCGTTTGATATAAGGGGACGCAAGCAGCGCCTTCCCTTCTTCATCGGCAAGAGGATAAGATAGGACAAGCCTTTCCGAAGGCGTCGTCAGCGCACGGTAAAAAATAAATTCTTCATCCAAAAGACGCACTTTGCTTCCCGGTGTGATCTCCATGCCTTTCAACAGCAAATATTCGCGTTCCTCATCATTTAGGATCCCCTCTTCGGTTATTTTGGCCGGCATCACGCCATCATTCACCCCGATAATAAATGCCAGTTTTACATCCGAAAGGCGCGACTGTTCCAAATCGGCCACCAACACTTGATCCAAGGCAGGCGGGACGATCGAAAATTTCAAAGACTCAAGCCCCGTTTCGATAATGGACGAAAATTTCTTTAGATCTGCAGGGTCATCGCCAAAAATTTCCACGAACTGGTCCAAAAGGCCCATCACTTCATTCCAGGCCTGGTCATGTTCCCTGGCGGCGACAAGATCCCCTTCTTCTTCCTTAATTAGCCGTAAATTTTCCAGTTTTCTTGGAATCTCCAACTCTTCCAAATAAAGATACAGCGCTTCGCACAGCGCACGCCCTGTCTTAGCCCGCTTCAGCCGCCGCGATAGGCGCAAAACCGGCGCTGTGATCAACAACCGCAGCTCATTGATTTCCTGTTCAATTTTTCTTTCTTCGTCGGTTTGCGGCAGATTTTCCAGCTCAAGGCCCCTGATGCGCCTGTACTCCCATCTTTTTCTGCCCGTCCATCGTTCCCCCTGGATCCCATAAGCAAGGACATAGTTTTCAAGCCGATCCATTTTTTCACGCAGCCTATGGATGTTTTCCCCAAGCGGAAACAATAGGTCTGTTTTTACCGCCCGGAAAACGGGTTCATAGCGCCAGTTTCCCCGGATAATTTCCAAAGTGGAGCGGACCAGCTCAATTAGCGGATGATTGAGCATCGGCCGTTTCCGGTCAATAAAATACGGCACCTCATAATCATAAAAAACCGTTTCGATTAACTCCTGGTAGGCATCTCCGTTGCGGACAAGGAGGGCGATATCCCGGTAGCGGCACCAGTTTTGCATGACAGCATCCCGGATCGCACGGGCAATCCCCTCAATTTCCGCCCGCCTGTTATTTGCCTGCCAAATTTCCACCCTGCTTTCATCCAAAAAAGATGGAAACGGCAGTTCTTCAAAGCTGGACTGTAAAAAGCGCAGGCTTTCATGCCCGAACCGGACCGGCTCATGGAGCACAACATCTTCTTCCATGTCAACCTGGCCTGAAAGCGCCAGTTCATAAATGGACGCATATGCTTCCCCCGGCATCCGGAACAGGTACAAATCATCGGGGCGGGCCCTTCGGAACGCCCTGTCCGTTGCCAGAGCAACCGTGACGCGGCGGCAAGTTTTCAAAAGTTCCGTGATGACCAAATATTCCTGGGGGGTAAAAGTGTGGAAACCGTCAATATAAATTTCCGCCTGCTGCAAATAGCGGGAATGCGCGATCGCAGAAGCAAGCAGGCGCAAGTAATCTTCCGAATCAATGTATTTGCCTTCCAATTTTTGTTCATAGGCGCTGTACACGATTTCTAAGTCATGCAGCTTATCCGACAGAACTTCTCCTTTTCCTTCTTTCCCGAGTTCTTCCCGCTGCTCTAAAAGCTGCTCCGGTGTAACACAGGAACGTTTAAATTCTGTCAATATCTGCTCAACATGGTCAATAAATCCGGCCTTATCCGCCGCCCGTCCAAACACGGACAGTTCTTCTTTTTTATCTTCTAATATTTTCCGAATGAGCATATTTAAACCTGAACTAGAAACGTGGCTGCGGCTGATGCCGCCAACTTCTTGCAATATTTTCCATGCAAGGCGCGTAAAGCTGTACACCTGGGCACGGATCATGCCGCCCAGATCCGGGGCATGTGCAAGCCGTGTTTCCGACAAAAATGTCATCTGCTCCGGAACAAGATAAATCAAGGGGGAGCCGGATGGATTTTCAAGCAGTTTCTGTCTGATTTCGCGGTGGATGAATTCCGTCTTCCCCGTCCCGGGACGGCCGATAATAAATCGAAGGGACACTCGTTTCACTTCCTTCTATCCGATCATTCCAATTTCTTCATAACACGCTTCCATTTGCCGAATGGCGTAAACACACGGAAACCGCAACCAAAATTAGAACATTTGTTCTTTTATTTTAAATCATATTTACGGCTTAATCAAGTTTTTTGTGCTACTCCGGTTCGGGGCGCGCTATACGAACCACAATGCACAAAAATAAGGTACCGCCGCCTTCGGGAAAGTCCCTTTTTAAGCTGCGGTGCCGCATTAAAAACGCACCCTTTTAATCCCCGTCAAACAGATCAAACAGCCCTTTTGCTATGCTGCCTTCATCCCTGGAACCGCCGAACTGCGGCATTGCCGCAAACACACGGCTTGCGAGACGGCTGAAAGGGAGGGACTGCACCCAAACCGCCCCCGGGCCGCGCAATGTGGCAAAGAACAGCCCTTCGCCGCCGAACAATGCAGTTTTAATTCCTTTAACAAATTCAATATCATAATCAACGGTTCTTGTCATGGCTACAAGGCAACCTGTATCAACCCTTAATGTTTCCCCGGGTGCCAGTTCACGCTTTTGGATCGTGCCGCCTGCATGGATAAAGGCAAGGCCGTCCCCTTCAAGCTTCTGCATGATAAAGCCTTCGCCACCAAAAAACCCGGTGCCGATTTTCCGCTGGAATTCGATACCAACCGAGACCCCTTTTGCTGCAGCCAAAAAGGCATCTTTTTGGCAAATTATCTTCCCGTCGTGTTCACTTAAATCCATCGGCACGATTTTGCCCGGGTAAGGCGCCGCAAAAGCGACATGCTTCTTATCGTAGGCTTCATTCGTAAAAGCGGTCATAAATAAGCTTTCACCGGTAATTAGTCTTTTTCCGGCCGAGAACAATTTCCCCATTAAGCCGCTCTGGCTGCCCGATCCGTCGCCAAAGATCGTTTCCATCCGGATGCCGTCTTCCATCATCATCAAGCTACCCGCTTCGGCAATGACCGTTTCCTGCGGGTCCAGTTCCACTTCGACAAACTGCATGTCGTCCCCATACAGTTTGAAATCAATATCATGGTTGTTCATTTCCATACCTCCATTCAAAATCGCTTTCCCCTGTATACGAATCAACTTTGATTTTGTTCCATTTTTATTTTTCGGCTCAACCGGGCTTCCACTCTTTTCCCGACAAACCATAACACGGCGATGGCCAGCAGCACAATTCCCGTACGAAGCGGCTGTTTCAAAAGCGATGCAATATCATGCCCAATAAAGCTGATGATGAAAATGGTGATCATTTTGCCGGCAAATACAGCCAATAAATATTGGAACCAGCGGATCGCGGAAAGGCCTGCCACGATATTAACGACAGCCGAGGGGGTGAAAGGAAAACAGAGCAGCACAAAAAGCGGCGCAAACCCGTGGCGGTCAAGCCAATCCATCAGTTTTTTCACATGGCGGTGTGTCTTTAAAAAAGCAAGAAAACGGCTCTGCCCGTACTTTCTTACGGAGAGGAATACAAGAAAAGCCCCCGTGCATGCCCCGAACCATGATAAGAGAAACCCTAGCCAAAGCCCAAATGCGTTGGCATTTGCCATGACAATCAGCACCATGGGCAAAAAGGGTAGAAAAGCCTCCAAAACGAGCAGCCCCGTCCCTAAAATAGGCCCGAAAGAACGGTATTGGGTCATTAGCTGCATGAAGTTTTCCATCGTTAGCCAATCTTTGAGCAGTTCCAGGTTCATATTCTTCTTGTACTCCTCCATTTTCAATTCGCTTTTAGTGTACCATATCACCGATGTATTATTTTCAATCGACTCCCACTTTTATTTTTGGTCTGGTGAACTCACGGTATTTCGGGGCTCCAGCTGGTAAAGCCATTCCAGTTGCTTCCTATGTCCAATGCCGGTTCCGGGTTCCCGATTGCACGTAAAAAATATTTGAAATGGATTCATACTGCTTTCGCCAATATGTGTCTGACAAACAGCACCTTTTAGCTGTTTGCTTGCAAGCTGCGGACGATGGAGTACAGCGCATATAAATCTTTTTCCTCTCCAAACGGCGATCGTTCCTTTCTTTAACGATTCATAAGTAAATTTCGATTTTCCACTTCAATTTTCCTTTTGTAACCAGATCAATTTCCTGTCCAAAGTATTCACTTTATCGAACAAAAAGGCAGGGAGCCCTTCCCTGCCTGCCGCCTAAAACCAATACAGCCCGTGATCCCCAAAATCCTCAAACACCTTAAACCCTTGTTGCTTTAAAAAAAGCAATCTTGCCCGCCTGATTTTAGCTTCATAAGCAACCTGCAATGATGCCGCATTGTGATACTGGTTCAAAAATGAGCCGTGGCTAATCGGCAAAATAAACGTTTGGTTGTTGGAAAAAATGATTTTTGTTTTCCCCCCCTCTTCAGGGTAATGGTCTTTGATATGCCTGGAAACCAGCCAGATACAATCCGGCTTAGTTGGCGATTTAGTTGGAAAAAGTATTGTGGATGTATGGGGATCTATAATTATGGGCGGTTTATGGCGGACATTAATTAAGCGTTTCGTTGAATTTTTTCTTCCTTCAAAGTTGCTTCCAAAATTTTCACAACTTATTTTAACAATTTCTAAAGGACTGTCCTGCACATAAATTTCCTGATTGACTTCGAGAACTTTTGAACCAGCCTCACTTCCATCACTGTAAGGAATAATCGCCATAGTATACGGACAAATTTCATACTCTTTCAGTTGCAAACATCTTCCCCCCAATAGCATTATTCATAACTCTATTATAGTACAAAATTCCTCAATTTCTAGTATTTTTTTCAAAAAATGCGTATTTTTTTCCAATTCATTGTTTCAGAAAAGGCAAATTTTTTTGATTGATTTTCGTTTGAAAACTCTATATAATAAAAAAAAGCGAAAAGGGTGATCATACATGGAGAACAAAAAATCTTATTCTGACCTGCCAAAAGAAAGTGCGATGACCCAGATCCAAATGGAAAAATTCGTGGAACACATTTATACTGACATGCTGCTAAATGAGATCATGTTGAACAAACAAAAAGAGAAACTGCTGGAACAAATCGACCATGTACTTGATCTCCGGGACAAAGAGCAGTTCATGGAGCTAACGAATGAACTCAAAAAAATCAATTTACAATTCGGATGATTCGGGCTGCGGCAAAGCGGTCAAAACCGGTTTGCACCGCCCTTTTCTTTTGCTCAAATAGCCGTTAAATCCAAAAAAGCAGCGGGCGCCTTGCAAACTGGCGCACACTGCTTTTTTCATAGTCAGGTTTTATTTTTCCCCTTCCAGCATGCGGATTCGCTCCAGCATCGTCGGGTGATCGTAGCGGAATATTTTTACAAGAAGCGGAGGATTGACTTCACTTAGTCCCGCCTTCGTTAAGATTTGGAACGTTTGGATGCCGGATTTAGGATCGTGGGTCATTTTGACGGCATAGCGGTCCGCACGGAGTTCCTCATACCGTGATCCCCAATTCACAAGCGGACTTGACGCAAACAGCAAAACCGAGGAAATCAACAAGAACAGGGGAAGCGAACTGATATTCGAAATTCCCGTCATCCATCGTCCGCTTCCTTTCCGGCTAGCAATGGCGTTCATGATTTTCGCATTCAGCCACAACCCGATAAGCATCATCAAAATATAACCCGCCGTGCCGAAATAAATATGTTTTTCCACATAATGCCCCATCTCATGTGCCATCACAAATAAAATCTCTTTATCGTTCAAACGGTTGAGGGTCGTATCCCAGAGTACGATCCTTGAATTGGCGCCGATCCCTGTGACATAGGCATTTAAGGCATTTGTTTTTTCTGACATATTGACTTCATATACATGATCCGCCGGAATATGTGCTTTCGACGCGAGCGCTAGGATTTTTGCTTCCAGCGCCTTGTCTTTCAAAGGATAAAAATCATTATACAAAGGATCGATTACAACCGGCTGGATAAACATCATAAAAACCGTATACGGAATCGACAATAGCCAGGCAGGAATCCACCATTTATACCGGTACTTTTTCATGAGCGCATAGAGGACAGCGAAAACGGCAAACATGATCACGAAATTTACCCAAAAATCGGTGACTTCATCTTTCATCCACCCGGTAAACGTCTGGGTGGAAATGTGATATACCTTTGAAAAACGGTAGGACAGGAAACTCATCGGGAATGTAAACAAAAAAGATGCAATGGAAAACCAAAAGAGATAAACCGCTGTTTGAATGACGCGGAAGCGTGAAACTTCAGCGGCCCACTTTTCAAACATTTTCGAGATGCCGAGCGCGAGAACCAAAAAATAAAAAAGCCATTCATACGGGGCAGACAGGAAAAAAAGCAGGTTCCGGATTTTCGAATATGCTTCGATTAAATACAGTTCACGGCTGTTCATAAAAATTGCGGGATCTGCGGCCGTTCCCCTGTACTGCTCCGGAATCGCGGTATTTGCAAAACGAAATAGATACCAGTACATCAAAAGACCGAACAGCACATATCCGGCTATTGCCCGCAATGCCCATTTCGTTTTCAATAAATATGCACTCCCTCCTTGTCCTTCACTATATATGTAACGCAGGAAAAAGGCATTTAGAACAGCCATTTTTTAATGTGCCCTAAAACATAAAAGAATAAAAACTCAATACGGCAATCGCCCCAAGCACCACAATAATGACATTGGCACCGGTCAAAGCAAGAATAATTGCGGTGCCGGCTCCGATCGTTCCAAACAGCGGGTCTTTTTGGATCAAAAACACCTTTGGAAAAATCAGCGCGCCCAAAATCGCATACGGGACATTTTTTAAAACGCCTTCCAAAAACGGCGGCAGCGTTTTGTTTTGCAAAAGGACAAACGGCAGCATCCGCGGCAAATACGTTACAAGCCCCATTCCAATGATGACGAGAATAATAGTGTTCATCTTTCTTCCACCCGCTTTTTCCGATTGTATGTTTCCGTAATTTCGATCAAGACTGCGGATAAAAGTGTGGATGTGATAATCGACCATCCCTCTTCCATCACATGAAAGCCGATAAAAATGCTATTAAAGCCGGCGGAAATGGCGGCAAGGAACAATACTTTCACATTTCTTTTCAAGGAAGGGACAAGAAGGCCGATAAACATTGCATACAACGCCACCGTCATGCTCGCCTGCAAAAACTGCGGCAGGTTCGCGCCAATCACGTAACCGATTCCGGAATTGATAACCCAGCTGGCATATGCGATCGAAGTGACGCCAAACCCGTATCCAAGCGGAAATTTCCCTTTTCTTGTCGCGAGCACTGAAAATGTTTCATCGGTAATCCCAAAGGCAAACAATCCGCGCTTGAATTTGCTTTGTTCTTCCACTTTCCGGCTTAAAGCGGCTGTCATGAGAAAATGGCGGATATTGACGACAAAAGTTGTCAGGATAATGACAAACGGGCTTGTTCCCGCAGCGATTAAGCTTAAGCCCATATACTGGCTGGCCCCGGCGTACACGATCAGGCTCATCAGCAAGGTTTCCAGCAAGGGCAGCCCGGTTGTTTTTGACAGCAGGCCGAACGTCAGCGCAATCGGGAAATATCCGATCGCAATGCTGGACCCCGCCTGCAGGCCGAGCTTAAAGCTGCTTGTTTTCCCTTCTGCAATGGATGCTTCCAACATTGTACCTCCTCTACCAAACATGTATAGAACAAAATTATTAATATTCTCATATTTTCATATTATACGCCTTGCAAGTTTTTCTTACAAGATGTGGAAAGCTGCAGATTCAATTCAAAAAAGGAAACTCGCCGGTGAAAGCTTTCCGGCGGGTTTCCTTTGTCACGATTTGCTCGATTGTTTCTTTAGGACCTGTTCTTTCAGCGACCTGCGTAAAATTTTCCCGGTTGTATTTTTCGGGAGTTCGTCCAAAAACTCAATTTCTTGCGGCACTTTATATTTGGCAAGCCGCTCCCTGCAGTAGCCAAGCAATTCCTCTTCTGTCAGAGATTCGTTTTTGGACACGACAAAAACTTTTACGACCTCGCCCTGATTCGGATCCGGAATACCCACTGCAGCGGCTTCGACCACATCCGGATGGTCGTACAGCACTTCTTCCACTTCCCGCGGGTATACATTGAACCCGCCGACAATGACCATATCTTTCTTGCGATCAACGATATAAAAATAACCGTCTTCATCCATTCTCGCCAAATCTCCAGTGTACAGCCAGCCGTTCCGGATCGTGGCTGCCGTTTCTTCCGGCATTTTATAGTAACCTTTCATCACGTTCGGCCCGCGTACAACGAGCTCCCCAACTTCCCCGACTGGCACTTCATTCCCAAGTTCATCCACGACTTTATTTTCAACGTGGACGATATTCGTGCCGATTGATCCGGGTTTCCGCGGCCGGTCAAGAGGATTGAAGCATGTTACCGGAGAAGCTTCCGAAAGGCCGTATCCTTCAGAAATGAGTACATTGAATTTTTTCTCAAAATTTTTCAATAGTGCCACCGGCATCGATGCCCCGCCCGATATGCACAGCCTGAGCGTTGCAAAATCTTTCGGGGTCCCGGCTTCGTATTGGTATAAGTAGTTGTACATCGTCGGCACACCCGCAAATATCGTTGCTTCGTATTTTTTCGCAACGCGGAACACTTCTTTCGGGCTGAATTTCGGCAAAATCAAAAGCGTTGCCCCGCTGATGAGCGGCGCATTGACGGCTACGGAGAGGCAAAATACATGAAACATCGGCAAAGCCGTAATCACACGGTCACGGCTGCTCATTCTTAAATATTCACCGATATCGCTGGCGTTCGAATACAAATTTTTATGCGTAAGCATGGCCCCTTTTGGCTTTCCGGTTGTCCCCGATGTATACAAAATAACCGCCGTATCGTCATCATCCAGCGGCACTTCTTCAGCTACAGGGAAGCTTTCTTCCAAAATTCGCGAAAACGATTTCAATTTTGGATGCGTATATTCCGTTCTTGTCTGTGCCGGGCCGGTTTCGCAAATAATGTAGTGCTCCACTTTCGGTAAATGCGCATCGACGGCATCCACGAACGGCACGAACATATCAAGCGCCACAACAGCTTTTACATCACCGTTCTCCAATATGTATTGGATTTCATTCGGCGTGTAGATCGGATTGACCGGTATCGTTGAGATGCCCGCCCGCATTGCCCCGTACAAGGCAATGATAAATTGAGGTGAGTTGCCAAGCAGTAATGCGATATGATCCCCTTTTTCCAGGCCGAGTTTTTTCAGCCCGTTTGCAAATTTCGAAACCGCCGCATCCAGCTCCCCGTAAGTCACCGGCTTATCCATAAAGTAATAAGCTGTCTTGTCCATGTTTTTACACGCCGTGTTTTTTAAACTTGACGGTAAATTCATTTCTCCCTCCCCTTTCTGAGTGAACAGCCATTCATTACCCTTTTCATTATATAAAAACAATTTTAATATTTCAACACAAATTCCCAAGCTGCCGGACGCAGCTTGGGAATTTTAATCTTTTTAATACACAAGGCTGATAAAATCTTCTTTTTCAATGTTTCCGAAATAATGTTTGATGTCAATTCCTTTCAATGCTTCTTCGATGCTCGATCGTTCATAGCGGCGGCCGGAAAGCCGGTTTTCAATGTCCCTCACGTCGCCAATGCCGAAAAAATCCCCGTAAATTTTGCAGTTTTCGATCATGCCTTTGTTGACGTCAAGACGCACGTCAATGGAGCCGGCCGGGAAGCGTTTTGATCGCTGGAGATTGAATTTCGGCGATTTCCCGTAGTTCCACTCCCATTTTTGGTAGCGTTCTTCCGAAATTTGGTGGATTTTTTCCCAATCTTTTCCGGTCAGTTTATATTCTGAAATGTCTTTGCCGCCAAAAATGCTTTCTAACAATAATTGCCTGAATTCCGGCATTGAAATCGGCTCTTCCAAAAAGTCGGAAATATTGGCAACACGGCGTCGGACCGATTTAATGCCTTTCGATTCGATTTTTTCTTGTTTAACTTTTAAAGCCTGGACGACTTTATCAAGTTCGGAATTGAGCATAAGCGTGCCGTGGCTGAACATGCGCCCGTTTGTGGAAAACTGCGCATTCCCCGATATCTTTTTGTCCCCAACCTGAATATCATTGCGGCCGCTCAATTCCGCATTCACGCCGAGTTTACGCAGCGCCTGCACAACCGGGTCGGTAAATTTGCGGAAATTGCTAAAGCTTTCACCGTCGTCTTTAGTAATGAAGCTGAAATTGATATTGCCGAGATCATGGTAAACAGCGCCGCCGCCGGAAAGCCGGCGCACGACGATGACGCCGTTTTTCTCCACATAATCGGTATTGATTTCTTCAATCGTGTTTTGGTTACGGCCGATGATGATCGACGGCCTGTTTATGTAAAAAAGCAAATAAGTTTCATTAATATCCAGATTTTTCAAGGCATATTCTTCAATCGCCAAATTGATGCGCGGATCGGTAATGCCCTGGTTATCGATAAACAGCATGGCGTCGCCCTCCCGTATGTTTGGTTCCAAATGAAATCCCTTCCTACCCATTATAAAACATGGCCATTTCACGGGCAATTTTAGGGATTGGGCCCTAATTCTCTAAAAAATGATCATTCTGTTATTGACTTTACGAAACTGTTATAATACAATACAAAATATAAACATTAGTTATATAACAAAAAGAAGCTGTTGATTGTGGTGCAAAATGTGCTGGACTTTTTCAAAAATCTTCCTAA